>JAZTXP010000057.1:0-2473 GCA_045636465.1 Eubacteriales bacterium | reverse complement strand
GAGATCTGACTTACGAAACCTTTGACCGCAAAATGATAAAGCCGTTAAAGGAACTTATGGAATAAGGAGAATAAAACTATGAAGAAATTATTTGCAATTTTAATTTGCGCCATTATGTGCGTAGCCCTACTTGCATCTTGCGAACATAAGCACACATATGGAGAATTAACAGGATACGAGGAAGGACATTGTGAGCCTTACACTTGCGGTTGCCCTTATCCCATAGTGCTCGATGATCATATCGACGCGGATGGAAACGATATTTGCGACGAGTGTGGCTACAAAGCGGTGCTTGTTTATAAGCTCAACGCTAACGAGTCAGGATACGAGCTTGACAGAGTTGGTGTAGGATACCAAGGTGGCGATATTACTATCCCCTCCGAGTACAAAGGACTTCCCGTAGTCGAGATTGGATACGGTGCATTTAAGAGCGAATATAAGCTTACTTCCGTGATTATTCCCGATAGCGTAACACTTATTTCCGATGATGCTTTTGAAAATCAGACCTCTCTCACGAGCGTTAACGTAGGAAAAAATGTTGTTACCATAGGCGTAAGCGCATTTGAAGGTTGCACAAGCCTTAAAACAGTTGTAATCGGTGATGCCACCGAGTACATTTACGCAAGTGCTTTTGAAGGTTGCTCCGCACTTGAAACTGTTACTCTCGGCAAGAATGTAAAGGAAATTACAGGCTCTGTATTCGAGAACTGCACAAGTCTTAAAACTATTACAATCCCTGCTTCTATTGAAAAGATGGGTTCTTGGGTGTTTAACGGAAATAATATGACCGATATTTACTTTGGCGTGTCTGCTCCCGGCGATAATTGGAACGAAAAATGGGCAGAAGGTCTTAATGAGAGCGTAAACATCCATTGGGCTGAAAAGGAAACCAGCCTTGAATATAAGCTCCTTGGCGATGGTACTTACGAGGTAAAAGGCATAGGCACTTGCACAGATACCGAGATCGTTATTCCTTCTGAATACCAAAACAGAAAGGTAACAAGCATTGGTTACAGAGCATTTGCTAATAACTCAACCATAACAGGCGTTACTATTCCCGATAGCATCAAGTCCATCGGCGAAGAAGCATTTTATAAGTGTACCGAACTGACAGGCATTGTCATTCCCGATACTGTCACAAGCCTCGGTAAATCTGCGTTTTATGAATGCACAAAGCTTGTATCTCTTACACTTGGCAAAGGTATCAAAACCATTTCTGCAAGCACATTTTCTGATTGTACGGCACTTGCCTCGATTGTAATACCCGATGGCGTTACAACGATAGAAACTAATGCGTTCGATCATTGTGAGGGTGCGAAATCGGTGACGATCCCAAAGAGCGTTACTGAAATTGCCTCGACTGCATTTTCCTATACATATAGCGTGGAGAGCTTTATCGTTGCAGAAGATAACACAAGCTACATCGCAATCGACGGCGCATTATTCACAAAGGATAAAACAAAGCTCCATCAATATCCTTTGGGTAGCACGTTAAAATCATTCGTTCTGCCGGATGAATGTACTACAATCACTCTTGCGGCTATGGATAGCGCAAAATACGTTGAAAGCATTACCTTTGGCAAAAACCTTGCAACTCTTGAAATCGCTGCGATCATCAACTGCACATCGTTGAAAGAAATCAACGTTCACGAAGAAAATGCAAGCTTCAAGGCAATCGACGGCAACCTCTATTCCAAGGACGGAAAAAAGCTTGTTCAGTACGCGCTTAATAAGGATGAAACGAGCTTCACCGTTCCCGAAGGTGTAGAAATTATTGGTACTTGTTCTATGAAGCAAGCATCCAATCTTGAAAGCATCACTCTCCCTTCCTCGTTAAAGACTATTGAAAGTAGTGCTTTCTTTAGTTGCACAAGCCTTAAATCTCTTGATATCCCCGATGGAATCACGGTGCTTGATAGCTACATATTTGCAGGCTGTACCGCCCTTGAAAGTATTACTATTCCAAGCAGCGTAGAAAGAATTAAATTCCTCACTATTGCATACTGTGAAAATCTCAAAACAATCAATTTTGAAGGAACACAGGCGCAGTGGGATGCAATCGAGAAAGACTCTCAATGGGCTTACGAAGCAGCAGATTACAATGTAATTTGCGGTAACGAATAAAGCTCTTAATAAAAAGCCTGCGACGCACTATGTACGCACAGACTTGACTTTAACACAGATCAGCGGCAGGCTACAAATCGTAGTCTGCCGTTTTTCTTTCCTTTATCATAATACACGCACAGCAAAAATCCCCACTCTATTCTATGAGTGAGGACAAAAGAATATAACTACACGGTCAT
Source organism: Eubacteriales bacterium (assembly GCA_045636465.1). GTDB lineage: Bacteria > Bacillota > Clostridia > Oscillospirales > CAG-272 > UBA1740. Next base: position 170 of record JAZTXP010000057.1, on the reverse strand, counting down.
CTTCCGCTTTCTCGCTGCGGCTCGGTCACGCTCAGGGAAAAACAACGCACAGTGTTGTTTTTTAACACCTTCGCGCCGCTTCGCTACCTTGTACGAGCGTGCCTATAAGTAATAAAACACAATATCACGGACGCCTTCCGACCCCCTTCGATCCGTGAACGTCTTAATAG
>JAZTXP010000056.1:0-5318 GCA_045636465.1 Eubacteriales bacterium | reverse complement strand
TTGCCTGCGGTTACCCGGCTGCGAAAACGCCTTGCTTTGGGGACTTCGCTTCCAAAAAACAACACTTAGTTGTTTTTTCTCGCTCACGTAATCCGCTCCATTTTATTTTAAAAGACAGTTCGTATTTGCGAGCTGTTTTTTGTTTTTTATGCGTACCAAGAGCGGATAAGGGGCTCTCGCCAGCCATGTGTTTCTTTGAAACATGGCGGTTTCTTCGCTTTCAGTCCAGTTACATAGTTATTTATTAAAAATTATTAAATAATTTGATTTTAATTGACAGTTGTACCTTAATATGGTATAATTGCTTTACACTATAGAGGTTATGGCAAATTTGAAGCTAAACCGAGTGAGCGTTTTTTAGTTGGGTATTGTATCTCTCAAATTGAAAATCTTGACGAATGAAAAGTCATAAAATGTATCAAAAAGCAAAATAAAGTTTACAAAAGGAGAGGAAAAATGAGAAAAAACAAGCAAATTGTTAAAATCAAATCGACGAGATCTGTATGGTCCTTGATTATCTTTTCTGCCTTGGCGGCTGTATTTTCTGCCCTTGAGGTTGTGGGGTGGGCTACGACACCCGATGCGTACTATCTTTATTCTTGGATGGGTATTTTCTTTGCTTGCGTAGCGGCAACTGCGCTCTTTGTGGAATTTTCTAAAAGGCGAATAGAAATTGATCTTGAGAATGAAACTCTTTTCTGCAAGCGCCTTTTCGTTAAGGGCGAGACATTTGCCATCTCTGACATCAAAGAGGTTTTGAATGATGGAAAAGGTCTTGGATGGAATATGAAGCTGATATCTGCTAAGGACGGCGCCACTTTCAAGGTTCCTAAGGATATTTTAAGAGATAACAGCATTCCTAATGAAAAATTCTCTCTTTTCCTTACGCAGAAAAATGACGGTGCGCCCGCTTGCGACATTTTGCTTCTTGATAGCGATCCTGCGCTTCAGAAAAAGGACTCTACTGTCATCAAAATTATTACGGCAATTTTTTGTGGTCCTATCATTTTAGCCTATGCCTTGAGCTTCATAGTGGAGATGAATCAAAGACCGGAATTTCCTATCAGATCTGTAGCTTTTTATGATTATATCTCCTTCTGGGTGTTGTTGGTGTTCGGCCTTCTTTTCGTAGCCGTAATGCTCTCGAACAAAAAACACTTCCAGTTCGCTGATTTTGGCGCAGTGCTGATTGCCTTAATGTTTTTGCCTTCGTTGCTTTGTTGTCTGCTACTGACTCCCGAGGACTGTTACGTTTCTGCTACCCGTGATTTTGAAAATTACTACGAGGTAAAAGCAGACAAAATTGATTATTTCCCCGATGAGATCGAGGGTGGGGAAGTGATCGCCTTCAGCTACTATTACAAATACTATTGGGATAGCGTACACGAGGTGTGCCTTGAGGTAAAGTATGACGACGAGGAGTTTGACCGAATTTACTCGCAATACGAGGAGAAAAGAGAATCCTATTTCGGCGACGGTCTTGAAGAGGTGAGCTTCAGCGGCGTATACGAAAATCTGGAGCTCTCTGAAGATGGTACGGAAATTTCTTATGCAGATATCAGGCTGATGATTTTTGACAAGGAGAACAACACGGTCATATACTACTTCCTTCAATCAACGGATTTTCTTGATCTTGAATGGTGTTATTTGATAGAAAGATTTGATATTGACGTTAAAGATTATTCCAAATACATTGAAGAAAACAAGGAAAAAACAAATTAAACTTTACATATTTAGTGCAAAACAAAAATATTTCAGGGGTGGTTGACTTGACCTGAGATTTAGGAAGGAACATAGAAATGAAAGAAAATAAAGACGTTATAAAGCTTAAAATATCCTATGATAATTGGTCCGGAGTTGCATTGACGACTCTTATGCTTCTTGCCACTATTATTAATGCTGTTTTTACACCTGAAGCTGGTTTTCTGATAGTTGTTCCTGTTATTGGCAACATATTTCTTATAGCCTGTTCTACAAGCTATGTGTCAATTAATAAGGATAAGAGAACTCTTGCTTGCAGATATATTTTTAAGAAGAAGGTTATCCACCTCGAAGATATAGAGGGAGTTGATTTGCCTAAAATGAAATTTGCAGGCAAAATTAAACTATATACGAAGGGGTGCGAAAAAATATTTAGTATTCCGGCAGGTATTATCGGAGATAACGCAATTCCTCTCGAAAAATTCAAAGATTTTCTGCTTAAAGGCAAGGGTGGAGAAATCGACGATGCGCTTCTTTTACCTGACGATAAGATGATGGTTAAACGGTTGAGGAGTAATAAGCTGGTCTTTTCGCTGATTGTTGTGCCGTGGATTGCGTTTCTTGCGGTGTGTCTTGCATCTTGGCTTGAAGGCACGGCATTTCCTATAGTATATCCTAAATTTTATGAATTTGGCATGTTTTGGTCCTTGGTTGGGTTGAGCGTATTTTTGGTAGCTATTCTCTCGCTGAAAAAAGAGCATAGACACCTTGTTACGTTTATGATTCTAATCTACATATACATAATCTTTCCCGTCAGCGGTATTCCTGCGTTTTTCATTCCCGAGGATGCTGCGGTTTCCGTTACCCGTGATTTTGCGAATTACGAAGAAGCTATAGATGAGGCATTTGACGGAGATTATCATTACCTGCCTGAAGAAATTAAAGGCGAAGATGTTATAGCCTTTGGATATTATCGCGACAGCACATGGGATTTGGTTAATGAGATATACCTTGAGGTAAAATACGACAAAGAGGAATTTGACCGCATCTATTCGCAGTACGAGGAAAAGGAGTCCTCATACTTTGGCGAGGAATATGAGGAGGTTAACTTGAGAAAGGAATATCTGTGGGTGTATGAGTCGTCGGACGGTCGATCTCCATACATTGGTTATGCGTATCTTCAAAAGATCCTGTTTGATAAAGAAAACTGCATCGTAATTTACTACTATCTAGATGCCACGGATCCGCTTCCTACAGATAGGTCAATGTTACTGGAAAAGTTTGATATAGACCTTCTTGATTATGAAAAATATATAGATGAAAAAACACAATAATACAAACTAAGCTTTACATATTATGGGTTTTATCCAAGGAAATCGGCAAGGCAATACGTCCTTGCCATTTTCTTTTTGCTGTATTTTTCTATTTTTGGTGATAAGGATTTAACGGAGATAAAAGAATGTTTACATTTGACTTTTTCTATTTTTCTTGACACCCACTGAAAATTTTGCTATAATACTAGTTGGTCTTACTTTTGACTAAAACAGCAAGGAGAAACAAAATGAAAAACGCAAATCTGACAAATGAAAAGTTTTCACGTTCAAGCTGGTCTATCCTCATTCTTTTTGGACTTGTAGGACAGATTGCTTGGTCGGTTGAAAACATGTACTTCAATCTCTTCGTTTACGATACCATCGCTCCCGATCTTGATACCGTAACCCTTATGGTTCAGCTCAGCGGAATTATGGCTACCGTAGCAACACTTATTGCCGGCGTTATCTCGGACAAGGTAGGCAACCGCCGTTCCTTCATTTCCTGGGGCTACGCCATCTGGGGTATCACCGTTGCGATGTTCGGCTTTATGTCCCCCGAGCTTACCGCAACCGTATTTGGTATGCCTATTGAGCAGGCAATTCCCTTGACGCTTACTCTCGTGGTTGTTGGCGACTGCGTTATGACCCTCTTTGGCTCGACGGCAAACGACGCGGCATTCAACGCCTGGCTTACCGATAACACCAAGCCCTCCTTCAGAGGCACGGTTGAGGGCGTGGTTTCCATACTTCCTCTCATCGCAATGCTTATCGTAGCGGGCGGATTTGCTATCATCAAGGATATGGTGGGCTATAAGTGGCTCTTTGCAGGTCTTGGAGCAGTTATCTCCATTTCCGGTATCATCGGTCTCTTTATGATCAAGGATAGCGACACTCTCGTTAAGAGCGGTGACATGAAGGACATCTTCTACGGCTTCCGTCCCTCGGTTATCAAGGAGCATAAGCCCTTCTATCTCACTCTTCTTGCAGTAGGTATTTACGGCATCGCCTTCCAGATCTTTATGCCTTACCTCATCATTTATATGGTGCAGTACCTCGGCTTCAACACCATTGAATACAGTATAGTATTCGGCGGAGCGATCCTCGCGGGCGCGGTTATAAACGTGTTCCTCGGCAGATACTCCGACACAAAGAACAAAGCAAAGCTTCTTTATATTGCCGCAGGCATTATGGCAGTAGGTCTTTTCGCTATGTATCTTGCAAAGGGAATGGCTCATATTCCTACCCTTATTCTCTTCGGCATTGCGGGCTTTGTTATGATCACCGGTTACATCTTCGTTACCGCGCTTTGCGGCTCAATGGTTCGCGACCATACTCCCGATGGCGCGGCAGGTAAGCTCCAGGGCGTTCGAATGGTGTTCAGCGTTCTTATTCCTATGATCATCGGTCCTATGATCGGTAACTCTATCAACAAGGCTATGGGTAATCTTATGGAAAACCCCGGCGCAGACGCTATGACTACCGAGTACATTCCTGCTCCCGAAATCTTCCTTGTGGGCGGTATTGCAACTCTTCTGCTCTTCCTCGTTATTCCATTTCTCACAAAACATAACAAGGAAAATAGTGCAGAGTAAACAAAAAGACAAAAAAATCAAAAAATCTCTTTACTTTTCGAAATATTTGTGGTAAAATATCTTTTGGCACATTATTTTTAATATTATGTAAATAAAAACTACTTTTATGGAGGACAACCCATGATAGAAAGAAAGAAAATTTCTATGGATGGTAACACCGCTGCCGCGCACGTTTCTTATGCGTTTACAGAGGTTGCTGCCATCTACCCCATCACTCCCTCCAGCCCTATGGCTGAGGTTACAGACACTTGGTCTGCTTCTGACAAGAACATCTTTGGCGAGCCCGCGAAGAACATCTTCGGTGAGAACGTTAAGGTTGTAGAGATGCAGTCCGAGGCAGGCGCTGCAGGTGCCGTTCACGGTTCTCTTGCTTCCGGCGCTCTTACCACCACTTATACTGCTTCTCAGGGACTTCTTCTTATGATCCCCAACATGTATAAGATCGCAGGTGAGCTTCTTCCTTCGGTAATTCACGTTTCCGCAAGATGCGTAGCTTCCCACGCTCTTAACATTTTCGGTGATCACTCCGACGTTTATGCTTGCCGTCAGACAGGTTATGCTATGATGGCTGAGACAAACCCCCAGGAGGTTATGGACCTTGGTGCAGTTGCACACCTCTCCACAATTCAGGGCAGAGTACCCTTCCTTAACTTCTTCGACGGCTTCCGTACCTCTCACGAGATTCAGAAGGTAGCTGCTTGGGATTATAAGG
>JAZTXP010000055.1:0-16504 GCA_045636465.1 Eubacteriales bacterium | reverse complement strand
TCCTTTATACGTTGCCGCTGTTATCATTCAGCGACGCCCAACATGCCATAGACCTCTCCTTGGTCTATCAATCAAAAATGACAGACAACATCTTCGGCATTGCCGCAGGATACAAATTAAGCTTGCAGAAAAAGCTTATTATCCCCGTAAATACCGTAAATCCCACTCAATATATGGGGAATAACGGTAGCAGTACAGAGCTGTTCACCTATGGCTCTTCAGGCTCTGAGGTATATGCGTTTAACGACAATTCCAAAAGAATACTCAGGAAAACGTCCTCCGGCTTTACTTTGGAGAATCCCGATGACAGTAAGGAGTTGTTTTCCGTCTCGGGTAATATACTGAAGGTTATCGACAAATACGGAAACACTCTTCTTACCTACGAATACGAAACTATAAATGGTAAGGAAGTGCTGACGAGAGTTATTTACCGTGAAGCTCTTACAGTTTCAAACACAACTTATAAAAGAGTTTTTGATCTTCATTACTCTTCCACCGCTCAGCTGACTCAAATACAATATGTTTTTAATGGTAACGAGGACTACAGCATTAATTTTTCGTATGACGGCTCCGAAATGACGGTAGGTCATTATTCGGAGGTATCCTATACCCTTAAAAAGGAAGATAATATATTTTCCGCTTATTCACACGATACCGGCTCGGATTATTCAGAGAGCGTTGATCATTGGCAAAAAACAACCTGTGAGCATCCGGATTATGGCTCTCTTACCGTAAAGAGCTTCCTGGGTTCAAAGCTTGTAGACAAGGTAATATATCATCCTATGGCGAATATTTCAGACGGTAAATGCGAGGTTTGGGATGTTGAAAGCTTCAGCGGAGTAAGAAAAAGGATCTTATTTGACGGAGATTTCCCCAAGTATTCCTACGAGGTTACAAACGTTTCCGCAACCTCTGCGCCACACTACGATACGAAATTCTCGCATACTAATAATTCCTATTATTACGGTAAAGTATCTTACTATAACAATAATGATGTAATTGGAAGTCAAAGCTATAATAGCGGATTGTTTATGACGCTCGGAACGGATAACAATACGTGGTCAGCGGGATTAGCAAGCGGAGCAGGACTGACAGGACTATTTACGTTATCAGGTTGGATTAAAGCTCCTACTACTAATTTGAGCTGCGATTTTAAGGTGTATGACCAAATTATCGCAACAGCTACACCTTTTACAGTAAAGAATTACTGTGCCGGAATATGGACATATTTTACATTTGTATTCTATGGTGAAAATTTCCGTGATATAAACGTATACACCGATTGTTCTTCTTACGGTCTTGAAATGAAAGATTTCAGAGTAACTTATCAAGAAACAGATTTGTTACCCGAAGATACTACAAAGCACTTTATCAATACAGAGGACGTTCTTATTAACAGCGCGGGAGACGTCATTCCCTTCAGAGACGTAAGCTTCGCATATTTCAAGGCAGGCGGTTTTGTAACTATTAACGAATACGTTTCAGGTGGAGACGTTCTGAAGTATCAGTTAAATAGCAAGAAGACCGATGCAGTAAGAGATGAAGTATATTATAATGATGTAAAGAATATTATCACGAGCGCAACAGATCTCAGAGTGCGCTACAATGGAACCGATCTTAACGTTTCAAATTACATAGTAGGAAAAAGGTACGATTCCAAATCAAAAATATACGTTACCAAGCTTATTACTAACCCAACCGAAGCAGGCGCGTGGCTAAAAACGCAGACGATATGTAACGGATACGTTACAAGCACCGAGCTGTTTGATAGATATATGAATCTTTTCTCATCAACCAAGGACGGAGTAACAACCGGCTATGAAAGAAACGCTGCAGGCCTTGTAACGAAGCAAACCACCGACGATATTATCACCGAGGCTTCATACGATGAAACATTTTCAAAGCTTCTCTGGAGCAAGGACGAATTTGGCACTAAAACAACGTACACCATTAATGAAGCATTTGGTGTTGTTACAAACTCCGAGGTAACGGATAATCAAAATGCTACTGTTATGGAAATAGAAGAAGCTTTTGACGATGACTATACAGATAGGAAATCTATAACGTTCAAAAAAGGCAGCGCTTCCACTTCTCACACCTTCACCTACGAGAACGATAAGCTCAAAACCGTAACCGACGGCTCTCTCGGATACAGCTTTTCTTATAATCACCATTACACTCACAGCAGTACCGATTCTGACGGAAATGCAGTAAGCGATAGCAGCGATCTTGTAGGCATATCCAAATGCGGAAGCCTGATCGAGCAGAACGTATATAAGGACGACCAAAGAAAGGTGACGACTGCATATCCCTCTTTGGCAAGTCCCTTATATACCGTAGTTCAGCGCTTAGATAAATACGGCAGAATTGAGCAAATAGACGGAATCGTTAAGAACACCTACGATGCGCTCCCCTTTTATTCGGAATACGAAACGGGAGAATTTGGCACTGTAGGTGACTCCGGCGAAACCGCCCGTCTTGCAGAAAGCCACGATCTGACCACGGGAAAGAAAACGAAGTTCGGCTATGATTCCGATCTTCTCAAGGTCGCTTGTGTGTTCAATTCCTCGGGAACAAAGCTTACAACCGAAAGCTTTGGATACGATGATATAAACCGTATGATATCCGACGAGTTTACTTATGCCACGGGTAAAACGGTGAGATCGGAAATCGAATATGATACTACGACAACAGACGTTAACCCGGATAGTAAGATAAAGAATTACTCATATAAGATAAACGACACAGAAAAAGTAAAAACGCGCAATTATTATGATGTCTATAAGAGACTGACTACAAAACGAATAACCGTTGACAATAATAAGTATTACGACAAAACTATCGTTTATGATAAAACTAGAATTTCAAGTGTTCGTGATGCTAAAAACAATTCAAATTATCGAAATGTTTCTTACACCTACGACGCTCTCGAAAGAATCACCGACGAGGTTGACAGTACAGATACAAGCTTCAATAACCACTACATCTACGATTCTTATGGCAGACTTGTTCAGGAAAACAACAAATCTCTTGACAAAACCTACGTTTACGAGTATAATGAAAGTGGTAATATAATTGCGGCTAAAACCTATGCTTATACTACGGGAGCTGTTAGCGGAAGCTATACAAGCTCAAATAGTTATTCGTACGACACTACTCAAAAGGATAGATTGACAGCCTTTAACGGAAAGAGCATTACTTACAATTCCTCGGGTTGCCCCATATCCTATGACGGCTGGACTTATTCTTGGTCTAAAGGCAAATTTGCGGGATTAAGCAATTTTTCGTCGGTAAAAGGCAGAAACAATTACACCTATACCTATGACGGCTACGGAAGACGTGTTTCAAAGAAATATTTGTTTATGAAGGGCACGCAGTCGATGGCAACGTATATTACCAGCGCCAACACGACCTACACTTATGACACAAGCGGCAGACTGATAAACGAGACCACCGTAACCTCATATAACAACTTCACAAGCACCACGACGGAAATCGTGTATCTTTACTCCGATTCCGGCATAGTCGGTATGGTATATACCGCAAACGGAACGTCATCAACGTATTACTTTGATAAAAACATCAAGGGAGACGTAATCGGTATTTATGACGCTTCAGGTGCTAAAATTGTAAACTATAGTTATGATGCGTGGGGTAATTGCACAATTTCAGGCTCTAGCAACTTGACTATAGCAAAAGCAAATCCCATTCGCTATAGAGGCTACTACTTCGATGCAGAATCAGGCTTCTACTTCCTGAATGCTCGTTATTACAACCCCGCTTGGCGCAGATTTATCTCACCTGATGATACGTCGTACCTCGATCCCGATACTCCAAACGGCCTTAACCTCTACGCTTACTGCAATAACGATCCTGTTAACTACTCGGATCCGAGTGGAAACGCAGCTCTTACCATTGGAACTTTATTGTTCATTGGATTTATTTCAGGCGCAGCAATTGGGGCTGCTTCGAGCGTTGCAGGCCAATATATTGCTAATGGATTTAGTTGGGACAACTTTAGCGTAGAGCAGCTTATTTTAGATACTGTTTTAGGTGGCGTGAGTGGGCTCCTATCTATGTCTACGTTAGGAGGCGGTGCAATGGTTGCCGCAAATGCGATAATAGGATTTGTTGGAGCTGTTGGCGGTCATTTGATTAATGGTAGTGATTTTTCCAAACTTTCAACATGGTTAGACATTGGTTTATCCACCGGTCTCGGTGCCCTGGTAGGAAAAATTGGTGGGCCGGGTGCTCTGAATGCTGATTACTTGAACGGAGCAAAGAAAACCGCTGGTTTTATTAGGGCGGCTGGATTATACGATGATGTTTTGACAAAAGCAGCAAGTGGTTTCTATAAGACTTCAGGAATTGCTGCAAATGCTCTTAGATTATCGCATTACAACCTTGTTATTGAATGGAACAAAATGATTGTTAAGCAAGCTGGTAACGCTTTAGCTAAAGCATTGGGGTATGGCGGAATTGCTTTGTTGACTGGTACAGCCGGTAAAGGTTTGCTATATGATATCTTCAACGATTACTTCTAAGTAGATGAGATGATCACTTTTGAGGAAAAAAATATGATAAATATTGTTTTGATTCTAATAATTATATTTTCTTTTATATCAAGTTTTTGCGCTGTTAGGGTTTGGAAAAAGACTAATTTTGTCAAAATGGTATATATAGAAGAAAGCGTGTCGATCATTTTCTACACCATAGCTGCTTTTTTCACGGGAGTAATATTTATTATTTCTTTCTTTAAGCTGAGCGATGTATCTAATAGTTGGATTCTTTTTACGATCTTACTATTTTATGATATAATTATGCTGTGGGTATTTTGCCATGATGCAACGAAATGTATATATTTAGAGAAGAATGTATTGTACCAAAAAAGTATTTTTCTCACGAAGTATATAAAAGTTACCGGCAAAATTAGTATAACTGAAAAGTTAGATAAAGTTATAGTTGAAGATGAAAAGAATAGAATTTCTATAAATTTTAGGCGGTTATCGGGAGATACCATTGCACTTGTTAATAAGGTTAAGCAATTATCAGCGTATGACGATTGAGAATTTATTCTAACAAAGTATGATACTGTATTAGTAGTACTCTACGGAACCATTCAGGGGGTCGCTTCGTAGTATCATCGCAGGAGTAGTGATTGGCCTCGTAGGCGGAATGCTGATTGATTGCCTTGATAGAATCCAGCTTTGATCACGAGCTATAATCAAACGACTCATATCAACAGCATTGATTGGAATAATATAAAATCTAATAAGTATTGCTAAAAAGAAGAGACTGATAGGAGAAATTCCTATCAGTCTCTAAAATTATGTCATTTTGCAAACTTAACTAGTCAAAAACTTAGGTTTTTGCGGTTTTTTTGGGATCAATCGTCGTCCTCGTCATCGCCGTGATCATCGTCATCGGAGGGACGCTCGTCGACGATGTGGAGAGTTTCGATACGCTTGCCGTCCATTTTGAGAACGTTGACCTTCAGGCCTGCATGCTCGAAGGAGTCGCCCTCCTCGGGGATCTTTTCAAGAACCGCCATTGCCCAGCCGTTTGCGGTTGCGGCGTCAAGCTCATCGTCAAAGGGAATGTCAAGCTCGTCAAAGAGCTTTTCAATATTGGTCATACCGGAAACCTCGTACTCGCCCTCGGCGATCTCCTTGATCTCCTCAATGATCTCGTCATGCTCATCCCAGATGTCACCAACGATCTCCTCGAGAATATCCTCGAGAGTAATGATACCTGCGGTAGAGCCGTACTCGTCCATAACCACAGCCATGTGAAGCTGCTTTTCCTGAAGCTCCTTCATAAGGTCGTTAACCTTCTGTGTTTTCGCAACGAAGATAACCGGCTTGATTATCTCGTCAATAGCAACGTTTTTATCCTTAACGAGAGAGTAGAAATCCTTGTAGTAGAGAATACCCACAACGTTGTCAATATCGCCCTCGTAAACGGGGATTCTGGAGTAGCCCGACTCGGTAAAGGTCTTTGCAACCGTGTCCTTGTCGGCGGTGTGGGGGAGCGCTGTAATATCGATTCTGGGAGTGAAGATGTCGCCAACCTCAAGGTCACCAAACTCGATAGCGCTCTTAATAAGCGTACCCTCCTCCTCGTCGATACCGCCGTCCTCCTCGGCCTCCTCGATAATAGAGATAAGCTCTTCTTCGGTCATACCCGTGTCCTCCTGAGGCTTGAATACCTTGGAGAGCAGGTTCTGCCACTTCCGGAAAAGGATGGTTAAGGGCTTCAACGCTCCCTGAATAACCTTAATTATAGGAGCAGAGAAGAGAGCGAACTTATCGGGGGCATTCTTCGCAAGAGTCTTGGGCGAAAGCTCGCTGAAGATAAGTACCACAACCGTCATAACCACCGAAGCGATAAGCGCGGAAATATCCTCGTCGAGATTTGTGAGAAGCTTAGTGAAGAATACGGTCGCCATAGAAGCGGAAAGAGTGTTAACGAGAGTGTTACCTATAAGTATTGTAGAAATAAGAGTATCAAAGTTTTCGGAAAGATCAAGCGCCATCTGCGCCCTCTTGTCGCCCTTTTCAGCCATCATTTTGATCTTGATTCTGTTAAAGGTCGTGAACGCAGTCTCCGTCGCAGAGAAATAAGCGTAAATAACCAAGCAAACGAGTGTTACTATCAGTTGCCACCAAGGAATGTCCATTGTTTTTTAATTTATACCTTTCAAAAATAATCTATAATTTAACTTATGAAAAAACTTTGAAAAACGCAAAAAAGCATAACCCTACCCCAAAAGGTACGGCTACGCCTCTAAAATCAAATATGAAATTACGGTACTTATCTGACAAGTATCCTCGTCACACCCGTCGTCCATACATCCTCCAAAATTAATTCAATAGTTCAGCCACGCTGAAAGCGTTATCGAAAGATATGATACCACATTTTCAAAAAAAAGTCAATACCTTTTATAAAAATATATAAAAAAGCGGCGTTTTTTGCTGAATTTTTATTGTCTTTTTGAAAAAACGCGTCTTCTATTTGCGAAATTCAAGCACGCCCGAATAATTTGAGTCCGGTAAAGTATGATTTAGTCAAGTACGATTTAGTAAATCGTGATTATATAATTTTAACGGGTAAAGAAATTGATAAAAACAGCCGTAAAACAGTAATAAAATACAATAAAAACTTGACAAACGGCATATAAGATGGTACAATGAGATATAAAAAAATCGTTTTGCGGGAAAGGAGTGGGGAAGTGTCAAGAGTATGCTCGTTTACAGGACATAGAGTGGTAGAGGAAGGTCACAGAGAACGTATTTGCGATCTTCTTCGCTCGGCGATCAAATACGCCTATGCCGACGGATGCCGCGATTTTCTGTCTGGCGGAGCATTGGGCTTCGATACCCTTGCCGCCCAGGAGGTTATAAAATTCCGCCTTCAGCATAGAGACGTACGCCTCATTCTTTGCCTTCCTTGCATGGATCAGGCAGATGCCTGGAGCGACAGAAGCCGCTTCATGTATTCCCATATTTTAGAGTCGGCGGATGAGGTGATCTATGCCTCTGAGGGCTATACCGACTCCTGTATGCGTGAGCGTAATTTTCTGCTGGCTTCCAAGTGCGACATTCTCATCGCCTATTGCGGAAGGGCAAAAAGCGGCTCGGGACAAACCGTCAGAATGGCTGATTCCATGGGCAAGGAAGTAATCAATCTTTACCCCGGTGTCACATCAAAATAACTAATAAAAGAGCAAGAATGAAGGCAAAGCCTGCGAACCGTTCTTGCTCTTTTTCATATAAAAATCTACTTAAATGTAAATCACACTTTACAAATTAGGGGCGAAGTCCCATACCACCCTCGAGAGTGAGAGTTTCGCCGGACATATATTTGAAGTCGGGAGAAGCAAGCTGAACGCATACTCTGCCGATCTCAAGCTCGGAGTTTCCGAAGTGTCCCATAGGAGGCATCTTAACGTTAGCCTTGAATGCCTCGGGATTGTACTTCGACCACATTTCAAGCTGGGATGTCCAAGCGAGAGGGCAAACCACGTTTACGTTAATTCCGTCAGCGCCCCATTCTGTCGCCGCAACTCTGGAGAGGCCTCTGATGCCCTCCTTCGCAGCCGCGTAGGCGCACTGACCGAAGTTACCGAAAAGACCTGCGCCCGAAGCGAAGTTGATAACCGCGCCCTTTGTTTCCTTGAGGTGGGGATAGCAAGCCTTCATGTAGTAGAATGTGGAGTAGAGACCGGAGTACATAGCGAGATTGAACTGCTCGGTGGTGTGATTTGCAAGTGTAACGCCGGAAGCGGATGCCTGAGCATTGTTAATGAGAACGTCGATTCTGCCAAACTCGCGAACTGCTGCTTCGACAACCGAATTAGCGATAGCCTCGCCGTCCTCGTTTTCATTAATGTCTGCCTGAACCGCAAGAACCTTTACGCCGTAAAGTCTCTCCAGCTCCTCCTTAGCGTCAAGGAGCTTCTGCATATTTCTTCCGGTAAGCACCAGATTTGCGCCCTCCTTCGCGTAAGCGATGGCGATGCCGTAGCCGATAGATCCCGCGGATCCGTCCTGCAGGGGAGTGGCCTTACCGCCGCCTGTGATAATTGCAACCTTGTTCTTCAAAAAACTCATGACTGTTTCTCCTTTTTGTTCTCCCGCGTTGACTTCGCAGGGAAGTGTAATTTATTTTATTTTCATTGATTTTTTTTGATTTTGCTCGCGTTTTGTGATTTTTATTCACTCGCTCGCCTTCAAAAAAGACGGAAAAGTCTTTTAGCTCACCCCATTATAACATACCCAGGTAACAAAATCAACCCTTTTTGAAAAAGTTTGCTAAAATTTTAACAAATTATTTTCTCATATAAGGACGAAAACATAAAAAAACCAAAAATCAGCTTTTTTGCGAAAAAATGGCAGAAAAAACACAAAAAAATTTCGTTTTTTTTGATAAAACTATTGATTTTTTGAAAATATTATGATATACTTTACTGTGTAATAAGATGGGATGACCCATTCAAAGAAAGAAAGGTAGAAAAAATGAACATTACTGATTTGGCAACCCAAATGAAGGGAATGAATATCGTTGATGCCGTTAATTTCCTTATCGGCATGATCCCCAACGTAAATGAAGTTCCTTCTGCTTACATCCTTATTCCCGCAGCTGTAGCAATCGTTTCCATCGTTTTTGCTTTTTACGGCAGAAAGCTGCTCAACGTTCTTAAGTTCGTTGTTTGCGCAGGCGCGTGCTACTATCTCGGTGCTGTAATTTTGTGGAAGTATGTTGGTGCTTTCCTTGAGCCTCACGGTGTAACTGCTATTATTGCAGGTGCTGTTCTGGCAGTGGTTGGCGCTCTTCTCAGCAAATTTGCTTACGCGATCGTATTCGCAGGCGCTCTTGCATACGTTGCATATCTCTTCGCTCCTATTGAAAACACTATCACTCTCATCCTCGTTGCAGCAGGTGTTGGCGTTGTAGCTCTCATCTTCCGCGGCTTGCTTGAGACAATTCTTACATCCGTAGGCGGCGGCGCAGGCTTCTCCGTAGGTCTTTACACTGCAGTAGTTGCTATCACAGCAGCTCTCCAGCTTGGCGCAAACGGCACAGGTGTTAAGCTTGAAGGCTCTACACTTATACTTGGTCCCCTCACCTTCGAGACAACAATTCTCGTGGTTGTAGGTATTCTTGTTTGCCTTGCAGGTTACATGCACCAGGTTAAGAATAGACACAGATATTAATATCCGGTCTTACATAAAAAGCGTCGCTCCCCGTGAGCGGCGCTTTTTGTTGCCCTTCCGGGCAACGTGATATGTTCTCGCAATGCTCAAACGTGATATGGACGGCGTTGCCGTGATGATAATCAAGGACAGACGTATCGAGGAGCTTGCTCATCAGGACGGCTGCTGCAGATTGCTCCGCGAGCGTTTTGGCATCGCCAAAATAAGGCACGTAGTGCGAAAATCTTTTGATTTTCAGCTCGCAAGGAGTATATACAATGCTTCGCATTGATGCATACCGCTTTGCGGCATATTGCAACCTAAGGTCGCTGAGCTTCTTTCCAAAATATTTTCATGCATAATTTTTTATAAATTTATAAAATTTACTTTACAATATTAAAAATATATGCTATAATTACTGTGTATGATTATGTTTATTCGAGGTTAAAAGGTGAAAAACTCAAGGAATACAAAATTTAACACAAAAGCAAATGATTCAAGAAGACCCCACCGTCCTGACGGAGATAGAAGCAATGCGCCCCGCGAGGTATATGTTGATGAGAACGTTATCTCGGGCAGAAATGCGGTAAAGGAGCTTCTTTCATCGGGCAGGGATATTGAGAAGATCTACATCCAATCGGGCGAGCGCGAGGGCTCGGTAAATCTTCTTATCGGTCTTGCATCCGAGAGAAAAATCAATATTATCGAAACAGATAAAACCAAGCTGAACGCCATATCCGGCGGAGCGCGCCATCAGGGCATTGTAGCCATTGCCGCAGAGCGCAATTATTCTTCGGTAGAGGATATTCTCGCTTATGCTGAGTCGAGAGGCGAGAAGCCCTTCGTCATTATTCTTGACGGAGTAGAGGATCCTCACAATCTTGGTGCGATAATCAGATCTGCCGAGTGCTGCGGAGCTCACGGAGTCATCATTCCCAAGCGCCGTGCGGTCGGTCTCACCACCACCGTAGGCAAGGCATCCGCGGGAGCTATTGAGCATATGCGCGTTGCAAAGGTTACTAACCTCTCCTCAACTATTGATGAGCTGAAGGAGCGCGGCCTCTGGTTCTACTGCGCAGATATGGGCGGCGAGGCTTATTACAATACGGATATGAAGGGAGCAGTGGGTCTCGTTCTTGGTAGCGAGGGCTTCGGTGTTTCCCGACTTGTTAAAGAAAAATGCGATTTCGTGGTTTCCATTCCCCTCTACGGAAGCGTTAATTCAATGAACGTTTCCTGCGCGGCGGCGGTAATCATGGCAGAGATCGCGAAGCAGAGAAATTAAGGAGGTATAAAAAGTGGCAAAAGACGAAAAGCTTGACGAAATGCTTGAAAAGTCCGATACGGATGTCTCTATAACCAAAAATTCCGATGATGCCCTTGAATTCAAGTTCAAAAACGGTCTTGTTTTTGAAAATTTGGCTATTCCCGAGGTAGAGGAAAAAGAGGAGCCCACCCCCGAGCCCGAGGCAGAGGAGACAGATAGCGCGGACGAGCCCGAGTACGGCGAGTTTTCTATTCCCGATACCTTCGTTATTGATGAAAAGTATAACACACCTCCAACACCCGATACACCATCAACGGTAGTGAGAACATACGTTCCCCGCTTTACCGGTATCGGAGATACATACCGTATGAAGGACGATCCCCGTCCCCGTCCCAAAGCAGAGCCTAAGCCCGAGGAAACAAAGGCAGAGGTATCCGATGAGGAAAAGATCGATCCTATCGCGGAGCTTGAGATAGCTCCCGAGGAGGCAGTGACCGTAAAGATAGGCGGCAATGAGAATAAAAACCCAAAAACACTCAGTGTATTCAAATTCGCCGAGTCGGTATCTGCCGCAATGGGAAGACGTGTGGAGAGAACGATAGAGGAGGAGAGAGCGGAGATAAACGAGCTTCTCGCTCCCAAGGCAAAGCCTGAGCCCGAGCCGATTCCAGAGCCTGCCCCTGAGCCCGAGCCGATTCCAGAGCCTGCTCCCGAGCCAAAAACCTATTCCATACCCGATCCCATCGATGACCTTCACGTTATCGATTACGGAAAATCTACCAGCGAAGCTCCCAAGCATAAGACGGTAGAGCCGGAGGGTGCAAGCGACGAGGCTCCCAAGAGCAAAAAAAGAAAGCTGGGCGCATCGGAATTTGATTCTCAGGCAGAGAGAGACGAGTTCAAGGACGCCTTCCTGGATTCCACTCTTTCCATAAAGATCAGACTTGCCTCAATGGCGGTTATCGCCGTTTTGATGGCAGTGTTTGAAAATATCATTATCACCCCAACAGAAAATAGCCTTGGCACCCTTGGAATCTATCCCGGGCTTTACGGAGTGATCGACCTCATCTTTGCTGTGGCAATGTTCATTATCGCCCTCCCCGAAATCGTGAGAGCTATCAAGTATCTCACCTTCGGCCGCGTTATTCCCGAGATCTCCCTGATAGCCGCTTTCCTCGTAGAGATCGCTTATACTGTGATAATTACGGTATTCGAGGCTGAAGGCTCTCCCCTTTACGGTATGCTCTTCGGCATCTTGGCTATAGTAACCGTGGCATCTGCTCACTACCGCGTGAATGCGGATTTCACCGCCTTCAAGGTAGTTTCCAGGAATATCGAAAAGCAGGTTCTTGACAGAAAGCTTACCAGAACTCTCCATGACGAGAATATGGCCCTTGACGGTGCTATCGATGAGTATAAATCCAGAACGGCGCGCATCTTCCATGCCGCCTTCATCAGCGATTTCTTCAAGCGCACCTCCAAGGTTTCCGAGAATAGCTTTGCATCTCTCCTTCCTATGATCATTTCCTTTGGCGTAGCTCTGATCACCTCCGTAGTGGCATTCTTCCTGTGCGGAGGAATAATTCCCGCTGCTTCCGGATTTGCCCTTGTGTTCCTTCTGTCCCTTCCATCATTCTCCATCCTTGTTCATAAGCTTCCTTACTACGATGCGCAGATGGCAGCTCTTGAGGAGAACAGTACCCTTGTGGGCGAGACCTCATATCGCGCCTTCTCCGGTGTTGACGTAGTTGCCTTTGACGATACAGATATCTTCGGTATCGAGGATATAAATCTTCGCAGGATCATTCTTTATGGAGACAAGGAAGATTTGATGGGAAAGGCTATGAAGCAGATGAGCGCTCTCTTCGCTCCGGTCGGCGGACCTCTTTACTTTATTTTCAAGAAAACTCATCAGCTTAAATTCCAGCCTGCATCCGACGTTACTATTGAGTCCGACGGTATTTCGGGCATGGTTGAAGGAGCGCGCATCTCTGCGGGAACAGAGGAGTATATGCTCCGCCACAATATCGCCATCCCCGAGCTTACCAACAAGCGCGACGTGTCCGTCGATACCACAAGAATCATGTACGCGGCGGAGAACGGCGAGGTGTATGCTAAGTTCTACGTCAGATATTCCTTCTCCGAGCAGTTCACAATGCTTCTGCCCGCTATCAAGGAGGAGGGCATCGTGCCTCTCATCTATACAAGAGACCCCAACGTTTCAAACGAGCTTCTCCGCGCTCTATGCGCAGGCTCTGATTCTATGAGGGTTATGAAAAAGTATGAGCCAATCTCCCCCGATGATAATAAGATCTACAGAAGAATAAGTGCAGAGCTTATTACCTATGGTAATAACATTAATATTATCAACACCGTTCTCTTAACAAAGAAGTATGCGAAATTCGCAGAGCAGCTTTCGGGCACTGAGCTTTACGCAACAGTATTTACCGCGGCAGTAGCGGCAATTCTCGCTATCGCAGGTGTAACGTCGATTCCCGTTATCGTATTCTCCATCTGGCAGCTTGCCTGGTGCATCGTGCTTCGCATCGCGTCAAAGCGCGCCTTCCCTGTAGCAGAGATCGAGGAAGATAATAGCTAAATCAATAGAAATAAGACAAGGGCGGCGGGGCAGACCATCTCTCCGTCGTCCCTTCTGCTTTGAAAAATAAGTAATAAGGAAAAATCCCTATGCATAACGAAAACATGTCCTCCATTCTGAAATCGGTGCAGAAGCCCGGCAGATACATCGGAGGAGAATATAACAGTATAATTAAAAATCCCGACGAGGTAAAATGCCGCTTTGCATTTTGCTTCCCCGATACCTACGAGATCGGTATGTCAAACCTTGGAGTTCGTATTCTCTATGACGTATTGAACAAGGATCCCGACGTATGGTGCGAGCGCGCCTACGCTCCTTGGACCGATATGAAGGAGATGATGGAGAAGCATAACCTGCCTCTCACCGCTATTGAAAGCGGCGATCCTCTCACCGCCTTTGACCTTATCGGCATTTCCCTTCAGTATGAGCTTTGCTATACCACCGCCCTTCAGATGCTGAAGCTTGCGGGTATTCCCATATGGGCAAAGGATAGGGAGGAGAGCTGTCCCATTATTATCGGCGGCGGCCCTTGCGTATACAATTCCGAGCCTATTGCGGAATTCTTCGACCTTATCAATATTGGCGAGGGCGAGGAGGTTCTTCTTGAAATATCCCACCTCTACATAGAAATGAAGGAGCAGGGAAGATATACCCGAGAGGGATTCCTCCGCGAGGCGTCACACATTGAGGGCGTATACATTCCCTCCCACTATGAGGTCTCTTATAACGAGGACGGCACGATAAAGGAATACAAGCCCAAGTACGAGGACACCCCCACCAAGATCAAAAAGAGAATAATCGAGGATCTTGATAAGGTCTCCTATCCCGAGAAGCTTGTTATGCCCTATATTGAAACGGTACACGACCGTATCGTTCTCGAAACCTATCGCGGCTGTATCAGAGGCTGTCGCTTCTGCCAGGCAGGTATGGTATATAGACCCATCAGAGAAAAAACTCCTGAGACTCTTTGCCGTCAGGCAAAATGCCTCTACGATAATTCGGGCTATGAGGAAATATCCCTCATCTCCCTTTCCATCAGCGACTATTCACGCATCCGCGAGCTTACCGACAATCTCCTTGAATGGACAGACGATGCTCACGTAAGCCTCTCCCTTCCTTCCCTCCGAATCGACAGCTTCTCCGAGGAGCTTATGAAAAAGGTCTCCTCCGTAAGAACAGGCGGTATCACCTTCGCTCCCGAGGCGGGAACACAGCGCCTTCGCGACGTTATCAATAAGAACGTTACCGAGGAGGATCTTATGCGCTCGGTTGGCATCGCCTTCCGTTGCGGAAAGAGCAGTGTAAAGCTCTACTATATGAACGGACTTCCCACAGAGACTCTCGAGGATATTGAGGGTATCGCCGATCTTTCAAAGAAGGTTGTCCTTGAATACTTCAAGCTGCCTAAGGCAGACCGTCCCCGCGGCCTCGGCGTAACCATCAGCGTTTCCTGCTTCGTGCCCAAGCCCTTCACCCCCTTCCAGTGGGAAAAGCAGGACTCCTTCGAGACCCTTATCGCAAAGCAGGAGCATCTTAAAAAGTGCATCGACGACAAGCGCATAAGATACACCTACCACAATGCCAAGGTATCCTTCATCGAGGCGGTATTCGCCCGCGGTGACAGAAGACTTGCAAAGGCGATAGCCCTTGCGGTAGAGGAGGGCGCAATGTTCGATGCCTGGGATGAATATTTCGACTACGATAAGTGGATGGACGTGTTCAGAAGAACGGGCATCGACACCGCCTTCTATACCACCCGTGGCTTCGGCATCGACGAGATCCTTCCCTGGGATATGATCGACTGCGGCGTAACCAAGGCATTCCTTCTTCGCGAGCGCGCAAAGGCCTACGAGGAGAAGACCACCCCCTCCTGCGCAGAGCAATGCTCGGGCTGCGGAGCAAATAAGCTTGGAGGTAAGAACAGATGGTGCAAGTAAATAACGTTCCCTATGTAACCCTGAGAATCCGCTTCAAAAAGCTGGGCAGACTTCAGTACATCTCCCACCTCGACCTTGTGCGCACAATGTCCAAGATACTCGTCCGCGCAAAGCTCCCCATGTGGTATACCGAGGGCTTCAACCCTAAGCCAAAAATGGTATTCGCCGCGCCCCTTTCCATCGGAGCAGAGAGCCTTTGCGAGTTTATGGACGTCCGCCTGACCAAAAAGCTCCCCCCCGAGGAGGTAATGGCAGTCCTCAACAAAAATATGACCGAGGAAATGCAGGTTCTCGAGGCATATTATCCTACCGAGAAATTCACCGAGCTTAAATGGCTCAAATATACGATGAAGATAAAGAGCAATATGGACTCTGCCGTTTTAGCTGAAAAATGTAACGAATTATTTGCAAAAGAGCAGATTTTAGTGTGGAAAAAGACCAAGAGCGGCGAGCAGAATGTGGACATAAAACCTCTTATCCATACCGCTGTGGCAAAGGCAGAAGGCGACCTTGCAGTCCTTGATCTCGTCCTCTCCGCAGATCAGTCCTGCTTCCTCAACCCCGAGCATATCATCACAGCCATCCGCTCGAATCTCGGCATCCTCGGCGAGGACACTGTGACGTCGGAGTACTACACCATCCTCAGAGAATCCGCCCATAAGGACGATATGTCTGAATTCAAATAATCCCCTCGGGCTGCCATATTTGGTAAAACCGAAATAGCAAAAACGAAATCCCACTAATAAGGGATATATACAATCGTCATTTACAAGTTAAAACATGCTTTATAATAATATGTAGTTACAAGGGGCTGTCTTCGCATTTAGATAGCCCCGTATTTTTATCCCGAAATATTACCAAGCTATTAACAACTAAAAAAACAAAATTTTAACGTAATGTTAATCAAGTTTTAACGCTTGATGAACTTATTAAAAATTCTTAAATTTCCAGGAAAACTATTTACATTTCTTCCATTTTATGTTAATATAAAGCAAGCCGAAAGGCT
>JAZTXP010000054.1:0-20755 GCA_045636465.1 Eubacteriales bacterium | reverse complement strand
CAAATATGCCGAAAGATGTTTTAAAACAATTTCAACATGTTTAACAGAATCTGATACATATAATGTACGTAATATGTATATGAAACTTTTGGATAATAATTTTCAATATTACGATATACTCGAAGAGATAGATAGATACAGAAACGGTATTATACAAACTTATGAATAACTTAATTTCATATGAATTCTTTTATTAAGTTTAATAGGATGTATAAAAAACTTTTTATATTTTATTGAAAATATTAAGTTATTTTTCAAATTAACAAAAACAAGACGAACGTTGAATTTTTAATGTTCGTTTTGTTTTTTGTCATCGATGTATTTGAATTGCAAAATAATCCCTTGTAAAGAAAAATACGAACCTCGACTCATCAAGGTTCGTATTATTTCTGTTTGGTGCGGACGACGGGACTTGAACCCACATGAATTGCTTCACTGGAACCTGAAACCAGCGCGTCTGCCAATTCCGCCACGTCCGCTTTTTATTTGTTCGCTCTCAATTTTTACACGGGGAGAGCTCCCGAGGCGGTGCGTGAGTATTGGATAAAATCTTACTCTTCAGCATACTCCGCGCATTTCGGATCTGCTATACAGCGCTCTGATGCAAATCCAAGGTGTATTATACCATAGCTTTCTGTAAAAGTCAATCGAAAAATAAAAGTTTTTTAGAATTTTTCAAAAACAACGGTTAAAAAGTCAGAAAAGTTTTCTAAAAGGTATTGACAAACGAAAAAAAATATAGTATAATGTAATGGCTTTCGCGGGAGTGGCGGAATCGGCAGACGCGCACGTTTGAGGGGCGTGTGTATTCCTACGTACGGGTTCAAGTCCCGTCTCCCGCACCAGGATAAGGGCTAAGTTAATTCTTAGCTCTTGTTTTTATTTTATATGCCCTTATCCTGATAGTGAGACGGGACAGTCCTCAGGCACAGCCTTCAGACTTCGCTCGGAAAATGCTCACCCGCATTTTCTGATCTCGCGCATACAATTAATTGTATATTGCCAAGCGAGGAGGTGGAACATTCAACCAGTACATCAAGTGTGATTTGTGCTGACATTATCCCGAGCGGCAAACATCTCCCACACCAAAAAAGTCGTGTCAAAAGGATACGACTTTTTTATTCATTGCGAAAACAATGGTATATCAACACGCTTTATCGTGTATATCATCCGCTTTTACTAGTATATCTCGCTAAAGCGAGTATATCATCAGCCGCAGGCTGTATACTCTTTGGCAATGATGCAAGGAGCATAGCGACAGATTAGCGAGGAACGAGCGTCTATGAATCAACAAGGAGGCCTGCCACAGAGCGCTTAATACCGAGAAGGCTAAGTTCGACTCCCTCTTCGCTTATCTTGATGAGTACAAGGATCACGCGGTGGTAAAGGCAGATCTGCTCAGCATTAACTCCCCGCTTGTGCAGTTTGCAGAGCTTTCGGGCGTTGATGCGACGGTTTCTGTTGCAAGCGACGGACGCTCCTTCACCATCACAAGCGCTGTGGCAACCGTTAACGATCTTACCCTCTTCACACAGGGCGACGAATATTATCTTGCGGTGGCGCTTAAAAATGCCGGCGGATTAGTTCATCTCGGCGAATACGATAAGACTTATACAACAAACGGCGGCACTTCCCTCTCCCTCAGCATCGGCGAGAACCTGTTCGACGTTTCGGGCATTGCCTCCGGCGAATATGAGATCGTTGTTTACGCCTCCACCAAGGACGGTATCAGATCAAGCACAGCGGCAAGTGTAGGTAGAATAGTTATACCGTAAAGCATAAAAAAGGACTGTCTCAACGGAGGCAGTCCTTTCTTTTCGCTATCTTTATATGCAAGTTGTATATTTTTCTCTTTCCGGATTGTATATTTTGTATACCCGAAAGGAATTTTTTTCTTTTATTTTCAGAACAAGGTTGAAAAGTTCGTTTTGTTAATGATATAATCATTACGTAAGGTTTTTTTACAAAACAAGGAGGCTTTATGAAAAAACGCTTGATTTTTGCCATAGCAGTGGCGCTTTTATTGATCTTGACATTCACGTCCTGCCAGTGGTTTAATACAGAGGAGCCACACGAGTGCGAGAGCGCTTGTCCTGAATGCGGTAAGTGCCTTGATGCAGAGTGCGCGGAAGGGGCTTGCGCGGATAAATGCCCGGGGCATCATAAATGTGAACACGTTTGCAAAGAGTGCAATGGTTGCCTTGATGCGGAATGCACAGAAAAATCTTGCAAGAATAAATGCTCCTGCCATAATAAAGACCTCCTCTGCCCCGAGTGCGGCGGCTGTGTTTATACGGGATGTAAAGAAGCCATTTGTATGAAAAAATGCTCTTGCCCAAAATACGTTAACGTTGATGAGGGTCTTGTGGCGGCACTATCAAATCATCTGGAGCATATTGATGTTCAATATGACCTAGTGTTTTCAAACACCGAAACCAAGATCGACGATATAAAGTACGGAAGACAGCCTTTGCTCGTCACCTTCAATAACGCTACTACATATTACGTCGGAGTGTATTTTTATGGCGAGCATCACAACGATCCAAATTATCCTTTGGAAAGCGGACTCTATTGCTGTAGTGATCACTACGTTTGGGTAAGATTTGACAGCGCTGAAGAAATTACGAGGACTTATAACAACCGCAATTTACTGGCTGCATTTGTAATTTCTGAAACAGAGTCGGTAACGAACATTTTATCAGAGGATGCAAAACCACAAAAATTCGTTCTTTTCAACATGTTCTACCGTTTCTTATTCATGGAGGATGAGATAGAGGTGCCAGATATATCTTCTGAGCCATTCATCTATCTTAACCGCGACGTTGATGCGGATACCATATATTATTATCAAAAATCCTATAATAGGCGCATCGCCACACTGCCCTGCGCCGAAATTGACGGAAGGTATTATATTATATTCCGCAAATTTACAGTTAACGCGCAAGACATTGCAGAAGATTTTGGCAAATACTATGCCGAGATGAGCGAAGTTATGAGCACGGAAATCTATATTTATACAGATGAATATGGTCATATGCTGGAGTGTTATTTAATTGAGGTTGAAGATTTTGCGGAAGTTATAAAAGGAGAATAAGTATATGACTCCTTTTGAAAAATCAAGTTATAGGGTGATTTATATAATGCCCGAATAGTAAAATTAAGAGGCAGGGCTCACTAAAAAATGAGTTCTGCCTCTGTTTATAGCTCAAGAGAAAGAGATTTTTGGTCTATTGCTCTTGCTGTTTTTTTCGTTGGACTGCCTTTGGCAAAGAAGAATTTTGATAAAAGAATTCCCTCTCGTCTTTGTATATACCATTTTTTACAAACTTTTTTACTTTTCTCTTGATTTTTCGATATAATGGTGATATAATAAATATGCGAAACAAAATCGAATAAAGTAGAACTTGGGGTATTTTTCTCTTTATGGGGGTATTATACTCTTTTTTTGCAACCATAATGATATGAATTTGGTAAAATCGCAAATTCCACTCATTATGGTTACGAGTGTATATCCCGTTCTATTTTTGATTTTGTTTCGCGACGATCGGAGTTTGCGTTTTTCGGTGCGTGGCTTCGGCTATGCACCTTATTTATTATCTTAGGAGGTTTTTATGAAAAAGGTAATTCTACTAATCATCTCGCTTGTTATGTCAGCTCTACTGCTTTGCTCTTGCGATGAGTTATTCCCTCTCGATGATATTGGTAATCACACACACAAATTTGGAGAGTGGGAGGTTACTAAGGAGGCGACCTGCGTTTCTTCTGGTGTAAAGCAACGCACGTGCGAATGCGGAGAGACGTTAACGGACTTCATTCCTTCCCTCGGCGGTCACGACAGAGATTCAAAAGGCTTATGCAAAAACTGCGGTCTTGACGGAAGCGCAGGGCTTGATATCAGATCCACCGGCAACGGTAATTACACGCTTTATGGATTAGGAAGCTGCAAGGACGAGTACGTATATATTCCGAGTTACGTAACCGCTATCGATAAAACGGCGTTTGCCTATAAGAGCATCAAGGGAGTTTATATTCCCGATGGTGTTAAAAGCATCGGACACAGAGCGTTCTCCGAGTGCAGAAGCCTCACAGAGGTGCGCTTGCCCGACACTCTCGTATATATCGGCGAGGGCGTATTTGAGTTCTGTGATTCACTCGAAACCATAGTTATCCCAGATAGCGTTATGTATTTGGGCGCGGACGCATTTTACGACTGCGGGAAGCTCAGAGAGGTAACTCTTTCCAAAAACATAGCTGATATACACGACCGTACCTTCCGCTCTTGCCCTGCGCTTGAGACGGTTAACCTCGAAAACGTTAAAACCATTGGTATGGCCGCCTTTGAATATTGCACGAATCTTCGCGACGTGACCTTCTCCGAGGAGCTTAGGTCTATAGGAATGAACGCTTTTATGAAATGCGCATCTCTAACTACCGTTATTCTGCCCGATAGCCTTACCTATATCGAAAGAGACGCATTTTCCGCTTGTGAGAGCATCACTACCGTTATTATCGGTGACGGCTTGACAGAGATTCCCTCATCTTGCTTTACCGCTTGCCACAATATCTCTACCCTTGTTATCGGTAAAAACGTGAAGACCATTGGAGCAAGCGCCTTCGTTTCCGCTCGCGAGCTTACAGAGCTGATACTTCCCGAGGGGTTGGAGTACATTGGCAGCAGCGCGTTCTCTTTATCAAAGATTTCAGAGCTTGTAATTCCCGACAGCGTTACCACCCTTGATGGGGCTGCCTTTTACGAATGCGAGGAGCTTGTAAGCGTAAAGATCGGCAAGGGAGTTGAGACCATAGGCGGCGCTTGCTTCCAGGGATGCATCGCTCTTGAAAGCGTAACTCTCGGAGAGAACGTTACCGCTATTGGCTCATCGGCATTTAGGGATTGCAAAGCTCTGACCTACATTCCTACGAGTCCTGTGCTTACTACTATCGGTGGCGATGCCTTCCGCGGTTGCTCCTCAATCGTCAACGCGGTTATTCCCGAGGGTGTTACTTATATCGGAGACAATGTATTCTACGAATGCGAAGGTCTCAAGGAGATCACTCTTCCTGATTCTCTTGCCTCGATCGATACTGTTATATGTAATAGTTGCCCGAACCTTACCACAGTTCGCCTTGGAAAATCTATCGAGACGATATTTGACAGAGCTTTTGATCGATGTCCCTCTCTTGCCGAATATATTATCTCGGATGATAACCCCTACCTCAAGAATGTTGACGGAATTATTCTTACCGCCGACGGTGAAAGGCTTATCAAGGCTCCGATCGCAGGAGTCAAGACTGTTACCGTTCCTCTCGGCGTTAAGGAAATATCAAGCCATGCCTTCCAAGATTGCGCAGGACTTGAAAAAATAGCTCTCCCCGACGGCGTTACTGTTATCGGAAACGGAGTGTTTAGCGGATGTAAAGAGCTCTCAGATATAAATCTGCCCGAAAGCATCATATCAATTGGCAAAAATTGCTTCAGCGGATGTGAAAATCTGGAGGCGATCACGTTGCCAAGCAGCTTGGCCTATATTGGATCATCTGCATTCTCTCTCTGCAAAAAGCTCGCAGAGATCAATATCCCCGCAAATATCACAGAAATTCCCGACAATCTATTCAATAAATGCGAAGGACTTAAGGCGGTAAGATTTGATTCAAATAGCACACTGATCTCTATCGGCATAAATGCGTTCAATGGCTGTACCGCTCTTGAGAGCATAGATATTCCCGACAGCGTTACCACTATTGGTAGAGATGCATTCATTGAATGCGCGGGTCTCGTTTCTGTTCATCTGCCCGACTCTCTTACCAAAATGGGCGATAGATGCTTTAGCTATTGCACCTCTCTCAAGGAGATCGTTATTCCCGACGGTCTGAAAAGTACCGGAGATAGTACATTTATGTACTGCTCGAGCCTTTCATCCATTACCTTTGGTTCGGGACTCGAGTTTATATCCTTCTACGCGTTCTATAATTGCACATCTCTTACCGAGATAGTTATTCCCGACTCGGTACATACCATACACCGTGCATTCGAGGAATGTACGTCCCTTGTTAAGGTCACTCTCGGCTCCGGAGTCAAGGAGCTCAGATCCGCGTTCAGAGGATGCACCGCCCTTGAAGAAATAACTATCGGCGAAAATGTTGAGCTTATTGATAACTATGTCTTTGACGGCTGTACAAGCCTCACCGACATTTACTACCAAGGCACAAAGAAACAATGGGATGCGATAAGAATACTTGAATACAACAATGGTCTTGACAATGCAACAATTCATTTCATCGACGAGGAAGTCGATGAAGGCGAAGCGGAATAATATAGCTTCAAAGCCTTATAAGTAAACCATAATAACGTTGACGGCGGACTTAATTTTCGGTCCGCCGTTTTGATACGCCTTGATTAACTGTAATTATCTCTGAAAGGATATAATGAATTTGTATTTTAAGTATAACGATTTGAATTTAATAAATTTATAACGAATTGAATTTTTTCAAAAAAAGAAAGACCAGCTCGGGTTTTATCCTAAGCTAGTCTTTTTGTATTTTTTATTGCTTTACGATATTCTCAAAGCAATAATTTATATGTTTTCCGAGATGCGGAATATTAGTCGCCGAAGCAGACGCCCATTGCCTTTGCGAGGGTTACGAACTCGCCGTCGGGCTCAACGTTCTTGGTCTTCTGACCGATTACGTCCTCAAGGGATACGTCGATGATCTTGTCGCCCTGGAGCGCAACCATTCTGCCGAAGCCGCCCTTCATGCAAAGCTCTACTGCCGCATAGCCGTAGCGGGAGGAAAGCACTCTGTCACGGGGGGAGGGTGTGCCGCCGCGCTGGATGTGGCCGAGGGTGGTTGCTCTTGCCTCAAGGCCTGTGAGCTTTTCAAGCTGATCTGCTACTACCGCGCCAACACCGCCGAGACGGATGGAGTCTGCGCTGTCCTCGATGATCTTGGAAACGATCTGCTTACCGTCAAGAGCCTTTGCGCCCTCTGCAACTGCTACGATAGCGAAGGTCTTGCCCTTTGCCTTATCGGCATTGATCTTCTCTGCTACCTTATTGATATCGTAGGGGATCTCGGGGATGAGGATAGCGTCTGCCGCGCCTGCGATACCTGCGTGGAGTGTCATCCAGCCTGCGCCTCTGCCCATGATCTCTACTACCATGATTCTGTCGTGGGACATACCTGTTGTACGAACTCTGTCAAGACCGTCGGTAGCAACCGAGATGGCTGTGTCAAAGCCGAAGGTATAGTCGGTGTGTGCAAGGTCGTTGTCGATAGTCTTAGGAATACCGATAACGTTTACGCCCTTGCGAGCGAAGTCTCTTGCGGAGGTAAGGGATCCGTCACCGCCAAGGATGAAGATGGCATCGATGCCTTCTGCCTCAAGGTTCTTTACTGCTATGTCGGAAACGTCCTCGTAGATAAGCTTTCCGTCCTCGCCTCTTACAAGGTTACCCTGCTCGTCCTTTACGGGGTACTGGAAAAGGTTGTCCTTATTGGAGCTGCCGAGAATTGTGCCGCCGCGGGTGATGATCTCGTCGATATTATCGAGACCGAGCTTGATGAAATTACCGTGGTAAAGTCCGAAGTAGCCGTTCTTAACGCCCACTACCTCAAGACCGTACTTGGATATTGCAGTTCTGGTTACTGCGCGAATTACAGGATTCAAGCCGGGGCAATCGCCGCCTGCGGTGAGAATTGCAATTTTCTGTATTTTCTTCATAAATACTTTTTCCTCTTTTTATACTTTTAATTTTTGTAAAAACTTCGCTAATTATATCACAAAGAAAGATTTTTTTCAAGAGGTTTTTTATATATTTTTTGATATTTTTTTGTGTTTTTAGACATAACATATAGCTTAGAGTTTCTGTTTTTTAAAATAATACAAAAATATATTGAAATCACCCGGTATTTGTGATATAATGGTGTAAATAGAAAATCCAGGAGGTGCCAAGCATATCGGGGTGCTTTCCAAAAAATTCGCAATCAGCGTACAAAGGAGATACGGTATGTGCTTATTCAAGAGATACCCCAAGGCGGCGAAGTACAAAAAGGGAGACTTCGTTAATTTCACAAAAAAGGGCGAG
This sequence comes from Eubacteriales bacterium, assembly GCA_045636465.1. Classification (GTDB taxonomy): domain Bacteria; phylum Bacillota; class Clostridia; order Oscillospirales; family CAG-272; genus UBA1740. The sequence goes on along the minus strand of JAZTXP010000054.1, from coordinate 12,668 downwards.
TTACGCTTCGGCTGGATCTACGGCGCGAAGGCTGACAGACACGGAAACGTAACCTATACTTTGCAAATAGGCGGTCAGTGCCCTTCCTTCCTCTACGACTTCAAGGAAGAGGATATTATCGGACTTAAGACGGAGTGAGTATGGAAGAATACATTGTTGAAAGAACGCTGAAAAGAAGAGTTAAGACTGCGCTGCTTTATGTGTTTATTACTTTGATAATAGGGCTCTTTTTTGCGCCGATTGAAACTCTTGCGGATATGAGCACAGCTATGCTGATAGGGCTTTATATCATGCGGATCATGGTTATCGTTGTATGGCCCATTATGTTCTGCGTCACGGTTGATGCTATAAAGGATTTGTGGAACGATAAGCCTTATCTTATCATCAGAAAAGACGGATTGATCCAGAATATGTTGAATTATCAATCCGGGCTGATCAGGTGGGATGATATAAGAGATATATCGATAAGCCACACCCGCGACCACGACGAAGGATCATACGAGGTCAGAATCTACCTGAAGGATCCCGAAAAGCACATCAAGGATCTGAAGATGCTGAATAAGATAAGAAAAATGAAGGAAAAATATCCGCGGCAAAGCGATCTGAGCATCCATACCGGCGACTTTAAGAACGAGGGCAAGCGGGTGGTCAGACTTATTGAAGAATACTACAATGAAAGCAAAAAACAAAACCTAAGGCGGAGTAAGCATGGAAGAATACGTTGTTGAAAGAAGCAAAAAAGGAAATATAAAGCAGCTGCTTTTGATTCTTTTTGGCGACCTGATGATCGGACTGTTTATATTCCTGCCAAAGGAATATTTCACCGAGATAACGGTGCTATTCTGGATCGGCAGGGTGCTTTCTTATATTATTGCACCCATCTTGCTCCTATTGACCATTGTGGCCGTTAAGGATATAGGAAACACGAAACCCTATCTCGTTGTCCGCAAGGACGGTCTTATTCAGAATATGACAAAATATCAATCGGGGCTGATTAGCTGGGAGGATATTGAAGCGGTAAAGATGAGAGCCGTTATCGGAAAGGGCTCTTATATGATCTCTATTCTCTTGAAAAATCCTGAAAAATACATAAATGACGAAAAGCTTCTCGCGAGGCTCAAGGCCCGCAGGGAGAAGGACCCCGACGAGGGAGAGATCACCATCGTTACGACTGCATTCAAGGGTGTGGCGGACGAGGCTATAATGACTATGCTGAAGCAGATGAAGAAGGCAAAAGGCGGCTGATATTTCAAACAGATCTGCGCATTTCGTCAAAATCCCCTATCAATTTTGGGTCAGTAAATCACAAAAAACAATATATAAACAAATAAGGAGAACAATACTTATGATCAAATTCTTCAAAACCTTATTTAAGGTTATTTTTGGAATTGTCGGCACAGTTTTAGGTCTGGCTATTCTGCTCTGGCTCGCAGGAAGCCTTGGTAAATTCCTCATTTACAATGAATACTATCAGATTGAATCCAATATTTGCGTAAATCCCGGACTTGGCGACGGATTTGTTTGCCAGGGTATAGCTGCTGCTGAGGAGCATGGCAAGATCCTCGTTTCCGGCTATATGGACGATGATTCTAACAGCCGTATCTACGTTGTTGATATCGAGACTAACGAATACTATCACGTGAAACTGACAAGAAACGGCGGCGATACCTTCACAGGTCACGCAGGCGGAGTTGCTACCTCCGGCGCATACGTTTATATTGCAAGCGGCTCGAAGCTCTACACCTTCAGCATCTCTTCCCTTCTTGCTGCAAATGACGGCGACTATATTGAGATCGGCTCGGGCGTTCCCGTAAATACCGCCGCATCCTACGTTTACTGCGACGAGCAGTATATCTACGTTGGCGACTTCCACGCCACAAGCGGCAGCTACTATAAGGAGCATACCCTTGATGACGGCCAGGTGGTAAACGGCATTGTTTCAAGATACAATCACAGAGACGTGCGCGCCTATGACGGCGAAAACGCGCCCACTCCCGATCTTATTTACACCCTACCCGAGAAGGTTCAGGGCATCTGCTTCACTCCCGACGGCAGGATAGTGCTTTCCACCTCCTTAAGCGTAAAGCATTCCTATTTCTACGTTTACAATCAGGCAGACTGCACCGATTCCGGCAAGACTCTCGACGGCGTTCCGGTATATAACCTGGGCGAATGCCAGAACGAGATCAAGGCTCCCGCTATGAGCGAGGATCTTGACTGGTACAACGGAAAGGTTATTACAATTTATGAAAGCGCATCCAATAAATACTTCTACGGCAAGCTCTTCTTCGCCGATGACGTAAACGCGCTTGAAATCAAGTAAGATTTACCTGCACTTTATAACTTTATAAAAGAACTGCATGTTGCACGATTTATCCATAGTTTTTGCAATATGCAGTTCTTTATTTTAAAAAATTTACTTTGAGAATTTACTTATCTTTTTTGTCTCTTTTCATTCGACAAAAGGTATTGAAAAGGCTATAGATCTATGATATAATTATGATATGATGAATTTTAGAAAGGATGTGTTACTATGAGAGAGAATTTGAAATTAGTTGAACACCATAAAAACTACTCCATATATCAAGAAAATGGTAAATGGAAATTTTTCTATTCTGATAGTATTATCGAGTCCATACATTGTATCCCCGGAGAACTGGACCGAAAGACCTATAAATCTTCTCCAGCTAAAATCACCGTCAAATATAAGACGGGCGAATCATATACGTGGGAGACTACTCACATAGGTGGATATAACTTAGGGCAATTCGGCATTGCCGTTTCAAATGACGGCTCCGCGGTATTCGCACAGACTTGGGAATCGGGAATGTTTTGCCTGGATGCCAAAACCGGTGACCGCATTTGGCGCACAAAAAGTAAGCGCGGAATTACCGATATTTTTGTAGGGGACAACACCATCACGGCACAGCTGCACGACTATGCAATGCAACTGATCGATATAAAAACAGGCGAGGTTATTAAGGAAAAACGCCCCTCTACCGCTTGGGGATTCACGACCCTTGACAACAGATATATACTTAGCCACGTTACGGCAAGAAAATGGGAAATTATCGAAGCGGAGACTATGGAGACAAAAGAGACCTTCACGAATAAAGAATTTATGGGAGGACACACCGATTTCTGCATAAAACACACCGAGATATGCGAGGATGGAAGACTTCACATAACTGTTTTTAAGAATGCTTGGGATAATTCAGTAAAGCCGCCTAAGATGCTGCCTAATATTGAACTCGATCATTTTCTTTACTCTAAGGTTTTTGCTGGAAAATAAAAAACACTCGTAAATACGGATATATGTAAATAATTATAGTCAAATTATACAATTTTGCATTTTAGAACAAGAAAGGACGGTGACAGATATGTTTGAAATTACAGGAAAATATAACAAGGCGAAGATATATGCGACCACGGTTGACAATGCTTCTTATGCGCAGGTTCTGAAGATGTGTAATATGGAGAAGCTGCAGGGCTCGAGCATTGCGATGATGCCCGATATGCACGCGGCAGAGGGCTGTACAGTTGGAACATCTATGACTATCGGAGAGTATGTGAATCCCGCTTTTGTTGGCGGTGACATTGGATGCGGAATGCAGGTTTTCAGGCTTTCTGACACCGCTGTTGATTTTGTTAGCTTAGATAACTGTATCCGCGAAAGGATACCGTCGGGCGCAAAAATTCACGAGCGCAGCGTATTTAATTCAAGGCTTGTAAATCTCGATGACCTATACTGCTACGATTATATTCGCCACGAAACGGTACTTAAATCATTTGGAACGCTTGGCGGCGGAAATCATTTTATTGAGATGGCGCGGGGAACCGATGAGAAGCTATATTTGATTATTCACTCGGGCAGCAGAAGACTTGGGCGCGACGTAGCGCAGTATCATCAGGTGCAGGCGTTCTTCGGACAGCACGGCATAAATGCCGAAGAAGCTCGAAGAAAAAAGATCAAGGTATCGGATATTAAGTCAACTGTTCACCCCAGCGAATGCTTCCTTTCGGGGGTAAATCTGGAAAAGTATCTTTACGATATGAATATAGCGGTCAAGTACGCCCTTGAAAGCCGTAAATATATGGGAGAGGTGATTATAAGCGCCCTCGGGCTGCAGGTAGAGGACGAATTCACTACGATACATAACTACATAGATACGGCGGCGAGAGTTCTCCGCAAGGGCGCGGTTTCCGCGCAAAACGGCGAAAAGCTTCTGATTCCCATAAATATGAAGGACGGAAGTCTTCTTTGCGTGGGCAAGGGCAATGATGAATGGAATTATACCGCGCCCCACGGTTCGGGCAGAATTATGAAGAGATCCGAGGCAAAGGAAAGCTTCACCCTGGAGGAATACCGCCGCGAGATGGAGGGCATCTTCACCACCTCCGTGGGCGAATCCACCATTGACGAGTCGCCTATGGCCTACCGCCGTATCGATGAAATCCTCGATGCCATCGAGCCTACCGCAGAGGTAGTTGATATTCTTTCACCCGTCTATAACTTCAAGGCGAGCAAGCCCGTGACAGACGATGAAGTCGCAGACGGCGAGGACTGACCGATAAATTAAAAGTAATATCATCCTATTAAACTTTTTCAAATCTCCTTGTTTTCCATGCAGTTTTGTAGTATCATAAAAAAAGAAAGGCGGTGAGCTAATGAAAAGGGAAACGTTATACGGCACTCCCATACCATACGAATCTTCCGTAGAAGAACTCAGCAAGATGTTATCTTCCAAAGTTATGAAGGATTTTTCTCTGGCGTGCGAAGCGTTGTCATATAAGGACGATAATGGAGCATATAAAGCTATGAAATCCTACATAAACGACAAGGACAAATACCGCCGACTGTATATCTTAAAAACAATTTTCCGCCATCCTGATTCCGTTGAATTGATTGATTTTCTTGAAAGTGCCATAACTTCTGAGGATTCTATGTTTGTAGAAAACGGTCTTTTTGTTATATCCGAACACCACGTTAAGGTTTCCGATTCATTGCTACTTTCAGCTGTTAACAAGCATTTACATGGACTATATACAGCGGTAGGCGCCTTAATTACACTTGATATTAGCGAAGAAAATTACAGAGAAATAGTAAAGATTTTTACAAAATCCAAACAATGCGTTCAAAAAGAAGTTATTGGAGAGTTGCTTATTTCGGGCTATCTGCCGTCAAAATCAAAGGAACTATATGAATTATTCAGATGTAATGAATTTGGAAAAGTCAGATTATTTGCTGCTAGCATAGCGAAAGAATATAACTATGATCTTTCTCCTTTTCTTTTTGATAAAGACGGACATGTTAGAAAATTTGCCAATCTATGACAATTTTGGTTAAAGGAGAAGATTTTATGAATAATTTTCACACAGAAGAAATAGAACGCGTTATAAGTTCGACTACCGATAAGGGGATTGCGCCCGAGCTTGCCTCGGTTATATTTTCTCTTGGAAGAGACGCGGAATGCGATGAGGAATATGATTTTGCGCTATCCAAGCTTATGGAGCTTTACAAAAGAGACAACGAGGACATCAAGGCGCAGGTAATTCAAGCATTCGCAATGCTTGCGGTGTTGAAAAAAGATATAAAAATGCTCGATAGATCGGTTATTGAACCGCTGATTTTGAGGGCAGCAGCTACAGTAAGTAATGAAAACAAGTATATAATTCTTGACGCTATGGAAGATATAAATCATAGTCTCGGCTGGAATCTCTTCTATCACTATGACAAAAGCGACGAGCATATCTCCTTGCACGATTGCATTGCCACGGGGGCGTATTTCAGGGATGGGAAGCTGGGATTTGAATTTGAAAACGGATTCTGGGTTTTAGACTCCCATCCGGAAAACAGTCTCGGCGAAACGGTCAGGACTGATTTTTCACGTGTGGAATATGACCTGGATGAGGGGCAGGATTTTGACGCTGACGTATACGTTTTTGATGACTTAGACGGATACAAATCTATGCGCACTTATATTCCGATTCAAAGATTTGTGGATGACATTAACAGTGGAAAATACCGGCTCGAATTCTTATACCAATATCTCGGCTATGGCGCAAGGATCATGGAATGCGAGCTTATATTTGACAGCGTACCTTACCGCAAGGAATGCGAGATAAAAATATGCGCCGATGAGGTAAGATACTGCTGGAATAATCTGCGCAAAGATGCGACTTGGTGAAAGAATATTAAAACTTGAGATTTAAGCGAAGCTCTGACAATTCGGGCTTCGCTTTTCCCCTGTATTTTATATTATATTTTAATTTTTTTCATATTTTACTTGCAATCTGTGATTTATTGTGATATAATTAACATAGAAAAATATTTTTATTTATCTTTCAGGAGAAAAACTATGGAAAAAGTTAGAATTCAAGACGATTTATTTACTCACGTAAATCAGGAAAAATTAGATCAGCTGACAATACCAGATGATGCGCCCTCTGTTGGCGGTTTTGCATCTCTTCGCGATGACGTTCAGGCGCTTATGATCGGCGAGTTCGTTACTATGAGCGAAAGCGGAAGCTATCCCAACGATTATCTCAAGCGCGCAGTTACACTCTTCCGCGCGGCAATGAACACCGCGAAGAGAGAGGCAGACGGCATTCAGCCTGCTCTCAAGGCGCTTTCTGTACTTGACAGTCTTGACTCTATCAAGACAATGAGCAAGATGTACGGAAGAATGGTGCTTAACGGACTTCCCCTTCCTATGAACGTTTCTGTTGAGCCCGATATGAAGAATACCTCCCGCCATTGCCTTTACATTCAGGGCCCCGGCGTTATCCTTCCTGATGCTTCCTACTATAAGCCTAAGATGGAAAAGCAGAGAGAGGCTATGCTTGGTATGTGGAGCGGTATGGCAAAGGCTGTGCTTGCAAAGACAGGCATGAGCGAGGCTGATCAGGATAAGTATATTGCGGATACACTTGCATTCGATGCGCTTCTCGGTCAGCACGTTAAGACCAGCGAGGAATGGTCCGACTACGTCGGAATGTATAATCCTATGAAGACAAGCAAGGTCTCTGCTATGGTTAAGCCCCTTAACCTGAAGGCTATCCTCAAGGAGCTTCTTGGCACCGTTCCTTCTATGATCGTTGTTACCGAGCCCCGCTTCTTCAAGGCATTTGGTAAGGTATTCAACAAGAAGACCTTTGGTCTTTACAAGAGCTGGGCATACGTGAACGGCCTTCTCAGATCCACCTCTCTCCTTACAGAGGAGCTTCGCGCAATCGGCGGCTCATTCTCCCGCGCCCTTTCCGGCATCACCGCGGTTACACCCGTAGAGAAGTTTGCTTATGAGCTTGCATCCGGTATGTACTCCGAGCCCGTTGGCGTTTACTACGGCCAGAAGTACTTCGGCGAAGAGGCAAAGAAGGATATTACCGAGATCGTTTACCAGATCATTGATATGTATAAGGAGCGCATCCAGAACAATAAGTTCCTCGAGAAGCGCACCAAGGAGAAGGCTCTCCTTAAGCTCTCCAAGATCGGCGTTAAGATGGGCTATCCCGACAAGGTTGATCCCGCTTACGATAAGATGGTATTTGACGAAAACGCTTCTCTCTACGATATAGTTCATAGTCTTCGCAAGGTAAGAGTTATGGATAATCTCGAGAAAATTTACAAGCCTCTTAACCGCGATGAATGGGGTATGCCCGGCCACATGGTTAACGCATCCTATAACCCCTTCGTAAACGATATTACCTTCCCTGCTGCTATTCTCCAGGCTCCCTTCTACTCCTTAAAGCAGACAAGAAGCGAGAACCTTGGCGGTATCGGCGCGGTTATCGGCCACGAGATCTCTCACGCCTTCGATATCAACGGCGCAAAGTGCGACGAGAACGGTAACATCAATAACTGGTGGACAAAGGGCGACAAGAGAAGATTCAACTCCAAGATCAAGGCTATGGTTAAGCAGTTCGACAAGATCGAGCTTCCTTGGGGTACCGTTAACGGCAAGTTCATCGTAAGCGAAAACATGGCAGACAACGGCGGTATGGCAGTTACTCTCGCGATCATGGCTCGCACAGAGGGCGCATCCTACGAGGAATACTTCAAGAACTGGGCGAGAGTTTGGTGCGTTAAGGCTAAGCCCGAGTATCAGAAGCTTCTCCTTTCTCTCGACGTTCACGGCCCTGCTATCCTCAGAGCAAATATCACTCCCAGAAACTTCCCCGAATGGTACAAGACCTTCGGCGTTAAGAAGACCGATAAGATGTATATTGCTCCTAAGAAGAGAGTTATCATTTGGTAACATAAACGACGCAACAAATATAGAGTCGGCGGTTTTCCGTCGGCTCTTTTTTTGATTTGAGGCCTTTTATGCGAAATGTTTTTTATTATATAGATGGGATCTTTCGGTTTTTTGTTTGTGTTTTGTTAATTTTATGATTTTTTATTGAAAAAAGGCTTCATTTATGATATAATGGTGTTTGTTAATTAAAATACTTCTGTTTTGGAGGACTTATGGAAAATATTAAAAGGCCCAATATGGGCGAGGGCAGTGTTAAGGGACTACTTCTCAAGATGGCGTTGCCGGCAGTGCTGGCGCAGATAGTCAATTTGCTTTACAACATAGTTGACAGAATTTATATAGGACACATGCCCGAGGTAGGCGACCTTGCCTTGACGGGAGTTGGACTCTTCACCCCGATGCTGATGCTGATCACCGCATTTGCTATGCTCTGCGGATCGGGCGGCGCGCCTAACGCGGGAATTGCTCTCGGACGCGGCGACAAGGAAAAGGCAGAAAAAATTATGGGCAACTGCTTCACGCTCCTTATGGGGATCGCGGTGGTTCTTACCATTGTTTTCTATATTTTCGCGCCTGAGCTTCTGAAGCTCTTCGGCGGAAGCGAAAACACCTTGCCTTATGCTATTGATTATGCGAGAATATATATTCTCGGCTCTGTTTTTGTTCTTATCGTTATGGGTATGAACGTGTTTATTACCGCACAGGGCAACGCCAAGATTGCAATGCTCACCACGGTTATCGGCGCGGTTACCAATATTGTGCTTGATCCTATTTTCATCTTTGCCTTCAAAATGGGAGTTCGCGGCGCGGCATTGGCAACGGTTATCAGCCAGGCGGTTAGCGCTCTTTGGATTCTCAGATTCCTTATCAGCGAAAAGAGCGTTATACGACTTAAGACAAGCAATATGAAGCTTGAAGGCGCTGTAATTCTTCCCTGCCTCGCGCTGGGTATTTCTACCTTCGTTATGCTCTCCACCGAGAGTGTTCTCTCTATTTGCTTTACCTCCTCCCTTTCTAAATACGGCGGAGATCTTGCGGTTGGCGCAATGACTATTCTTACTAGTATCAATCAGCTTATAACCATGCCTCTTTCCGGCATTTGTCAGGGAGGCAATCCAATCATCAGCTTCAACTACGGCGCAAAAAAGTTCTCCCGAGTTAAAGAAGCGTTTATGACTCAATTCCTTGTTTGCGTTTCTTATGCCGGCGTATTCTGCCTTATGCTTATGATCTTCCCGAGGCTCTTCGCAGGAATTTTCACAGGTGTTACAGAGCTTGTGGACTACACCGCATGGGCTATCAGAATCTTCTTCGCAGGCGTATTCTCTGTTGGCTTCCAGCTTACCTGCCAGCAGTCGTTTATCGCTCTTGGAAAAGCAAAGGTAAGCTTATTCCTTGCCTGCCTCAGAAAGCTGATACTCCTTATTCCTCTGATCTTCATTCTTCCCACGTTTATCGAAAATCAGACTTTAGCGGTATTCCTTGCCGAGCCTGTCAGCGATATTATTGCGGCGGCAGTTACGGCAGGTATGTTCTTCTATACCTTCAATAAGCTTTTGAAAAACGGAGAACAAACGGTTAAAGAAGAAAATGCCGAAGATGGCGAAAACATTGCGTAAAAGGGATTTTTGTAAAATTCAGTTTACAAAACAGATATAAATTTGACTAAAGATCGGAGGTGCAAGGTATGAGAGATATAAGAATATTTCAGCGAGTGGAGAAAAAATATCTTATAACGAAGGATGAGATGAAGGCTATACTCGAAAGAGCCGCCGATATGCTCACCGAGGACGAATATGCTCACACTGAGATAACCTCGCTCTACCTTGACACACCGACGCAGCTTTTAGTCCGAAGGTCTATTGAGGGCGGCCCTTACAAGGAAAAGCTCCGCCTCAGAGGTTACGGCAGGGTTGACGATGATACCACCGTATATCTTGAATTAAAGAAAAAATTCAAGGGTACGGTTTATAAAAGGCGCGCGGCTATGACTCTTGCCGAGGCAAAGGATTACTTCAGCGGAGAGGCTATGGGCGAGAATAGCCAGATCGGGCACGAGCTTGACTATGCTATGCGCTTTTACGGAATGCCTATGCCCTACATAGCCATCATCTACCATAGAGACGCCTACGTGGTGAAGGACGATAGCGACGTGCGTATCACATTTGACTCAAATATAAGGTACAAAACCGAGGAGCTTTTCTCTGCATTTGGCGGCGAGGGCGAGGGTATTTTGCCCGATGAAAAAATCATTATGGAGATCAAGACCGAGGGCGCTATGCCTCTTTGGCTGGCGCATCTTCTTGACGAGATGAGGATCTTCCCTACCTCGTTCTCAAAATACGGTAGGGCTTACTTAAATGAATTAGAAAAGAAATTGAGAGGTAATAAAAATGAGTGTTTTGTTTGACACTATTCTGAAGGGCGGCTTCGATATCGGCTCTTATCTTTTAGTTGTTTTATTCGCCGCTATCTGCGGTGTGGCTTGCGCTATCGGTATGTCGGTGGTTTCCTCACCCTCAAAGAGCTTTACAAATACTCTGTTGGTTCTTCCTGTTATTGTGGCGACTGTTATCATTATCGTAAACGGTCAGATCGGCACCGGCGTTGCGGTTATGGGTGCATTCTCGCTCATCAGATTCCGTTCTGTTCCCGGCAAGGCGAGAGATATTGCCTTCATCTTTCTCGCTATGACCGCAGGCATCGGATGCGGCGCGGGCTACGTTGGAATTTCCCTTGTGTTCACTCTTCTCACCGTTGGTATTATCATCGGCACGAATTACATACCCTTCAAGGGCTCTGCGGCTTACGAGCTTCATATAACTGTTCCCGAGTCGCTGAGATTTATCGGCGAGTTTGACGACGTTTTCAAAAAATACACTCGCTCCGCAAGGCTCACAAGAACCAAGACCACCAACATGGGCAGCCTCTACAAGCTGGTCTATAAGGTGGATTTCAATCACGGCGTGAATATTCAAGACTTTATCGACGAGCTTCGCTGCAAGAACGGAAATCTTGAAATCGCGGTTATCGATAACAGCGATAGCATCGAGGAGCTGTAAGATTCAGAAAATAATTTACGGATTAAATTTGCCAAAATATAAAACGAAGAAATCAATAATACGATATCTGAGGAGAATATTATATGTTTTATCGTCACAACTGGTTAACTTATAAATTACCCAAAAGATGGTGTTATGATGAGGATAACGAAAATCTCTTTTTGTATAACCCAAACGGAGAGGGGGCTATTACTATCTCCTTTTTGAGTATTGAAAACGCAGGCAATCCCCTTAATGTACAGTTAAGCATAATAGCAAAAAACTTCATTGACAAAAACAATATTAAGTTATCCGCTCCTTTAATTCTGAGTAATACAGAATCAAAATCGATTTTAAGCGGCGCGGGCGCAACCGAAGATGGCGGTTATATAAAATTGAGCATTGTTGCAAAGCATCCCAAAATTGCACTTGCTACATATCAAAGCGAATGTGAAAATCCTGAAATTAAAGATTTCGACTTCATTATTGATAGTATGCGTTTTTCATTTTAACTTTGATATTTTATGTGGTCATATATTATTAATAAACATCTCAGATTGCCTAAAACGCATTTGAGATGTTTTTCTTTTTCAAACTAGCAGATCACCTCCGGCAATAGCCATATTTTTTGTCCAATTTATGACTTTTTCAAAAAATCTAAAAAAATTTATGAAAATTTGAAGAATTTTCCGAAAAATAAAGATATATATAGGTAGGGGAGGACAAAAACCTGCATTTTTCCCTATCTTTCGCGCCTTTGATAGATGAGAAAAACGTAGGCTCCTCCCCGAATAATTAAAAGAACCTTGCGCTAATGGGTATTTGTATGTTTTGAGATAAATATTGACAAATACGAAAAAAAGATGTATAATTGAAATAAGAATGTTGAAAAAGTTTATATGAATTCAAAATTTATTTTATCACAAAGGAGTAATAAATTATGAAGAAAATTTTGACAATTTTGGGCTCGTTGGTGCTAGTTGTTGCCATTCTTTTTGTGGGTTTTGTTGTTTATGTTGCAGCTGATCAAGCCATACCTGACAGCTTGAATTACGTTGTTAACCCGGACGGGGAAACATGTACGGTAACCGGATTAAAAGAAAATGTGTTTGGTGTAGGTTACCGTGTGGTTATACCTAAAAAAATAAAGGGATATACAGTTACTAAGATTGGCGTAAGGGCATTTGAGGGAAGTAATTGCCAAGAGGTTGCATTCCCTGATACTATTGTTTCAATTGGAGCATACGCGTTTAGAAACTGTGAAGATCTGCGTTATGTTATTGGACTTGAGAATTGCACAGAATTAATTGAGATTAAAGAAGAAACCTTCCGTGGTTGCAAAAATCTTGAAAGTATAATACTTCCCGAA
>JAZTXP010000053.1:0-2132 GCA_045636465.1 Eubacteriales bacterium | reverse complement strand
TGTTGTCTTCCTAAGACCGCTTGGCCTCCGACTTCAGTTCTTGTGCAGAACGGTACTCTCCACCAGGGCGACTACGTTATCGTAGGTAACGCGGTTGGACGTGTCCGCGCGATGGTTGACGATAAGGGCAAGACTGTTAAGACAGCAGGCCCTTCCATCCCTGTTGAAATTATCGGTCTTGACGACGTTCCTCAGGCAGGCGACGAGCTTAACGCGGTTGAGGACGAGAGAATGGCAAGAAACCTTGCAGAGCAGAGAAAGGAAAAGCTCCGCCAGGAAATACTTCAGGCGAACTCTAGAGTTAATCTTGACGATCTGTTCGGTCAGATCTCCGCAGGCATTAAGACTCTTAATATCGTAGTTAAGGCAGATGTTGCAGGCTCTGTTGAGGCTCTTAAGGCATCTCTCCTTAAGCTCTCAAACGAAGAGGTTAAGGTTGCGGTTATTCACTCCGCGGTAGGCGGTATCACCGAGAGCGACGTTATGCTTGCTACAGCATCCAACGCGATTATCGTAGGCTTCAACGTTCGTCCCGATAAGAACGCCCTTGACTCCGCAGAGAGAAACAAGGTTGATATCCGTACTCATAGAATTATTTATGAGATCATCGATGAGATCACTGCCGCTATGAAGGGTATGCTTGCTCCTACCTACAAGGAGGTTCTCCTTGGTCACGCCGAGGTAAGACAGACCATTAAGGTTCCCGGCGTAGGCATTATCGCGGGCTGCTATATCCAGGACGGTAAGATCATAAGAAGCGCCCAGATCCGTATTGTTCGTGACGGTATCGTTATCTTCGAGGATAAGATATCCTCTCTCCGCCGCTTCAAGGACGACGTTAAGGAAGTGAACACAGGCTACGAGTGCGGTGTGGGCATTGAGAAGTTTAACGATATTCGCGTCGGCGATACTCTCGAGGCATTCGTGATGGAAGAGGTTAAACCTCAGTAAAAGTAAATTTTGCTTTGCAAAATATGGTATTTATGTAAAAAATGCGTAGATAACTGTTTTTGCAAGAAAAGAATTTATACTCAAAAAGACGTCGGAGTTTCAGATTCCGCAAAAACAAAATTCAAAGCATAAAGCGCAAAAAAATATTCAAAATTTCATTTTCGAATCACCGATGAAAATGGGATGAAACAAAGGAAATCCAAGGTAAAAATGCCAGTGGGGAAGCTCCGCGAGGCGAAAAGCAGCGGAGCCTCTCACAAAGCAAAAAAGTAGACCTAAAAACGGCCAACTTAAAATTTACCTAAACGGAAAAACTGCTTTTTGGCTCCCAATATGGTTATAATTAACAAAAATCACGAAAAAAATAGTGCATTTTGACGAAATTATTAAAAAAAATTAAAATTTTTTAAAAAATACTTAAAAAAACTATTGACATTTTAAAATGTTATGTTATAATTATACTGTATAGAAGCTATTGGGTGGCAGGGCAGTACCTTTTTGCTAACTATAAAATCAATTTTTTAGATGCCGAGCAATCGGCGAGAGGAGATTAATATGGCTAAGAACGTAAACCCCAAGAAGGAGCAGAAGAAGCACCTTCGTGAACTTGCTAAGCAGGTTAAGGAACACAACAAGGAAGTTAAGAGACTTCAGAAGTCTCTCAAGACCAGCACCAAGGCTACAAAGGCTGCTAAGGGCGACAACAAGGTAGAAAAGCTTGTTGAATGCATGGGTTACTCCAGAGAGATCATCGAACACAACTCTGAGGCACTTAAGGCATCCGTTGAAGCTAGCAACAAGAAGAGCGTAAGAAAGCTTTCCAAGCTCATCAAGAAGGGCGCTGTTGCTTACAACAAGCTTGTTAAGCAGCTCAAGAAGCTCTCCGGTGCTACAACAACTAAGGCTTCTCTTACCATCGCTGACGATATCAAGGCTGGTAAGGAAACTGCACTTCTTCCTGTTATTACATATCAGGCTCAGTAATTCAGGGTGCTCAACAATCTTGAATAAAAAAAGCGGGTTGGATTTCCAACCCCTTTTTTTGTGCCCTACGGGCAGGGGGGATATACAATCCCTTTTGGGATTGATGATATGCTCGTCAAAACGAGATATGCTCGTTTAGACGGATGATATACAATCCTTTTCAGGATTGATGATATGCAACCTTCGGTTGATGTAAT
>JAZTXP010000052.1:0-2805 GCA_045636465.1 Eubacteriales bacterium | reverse complement strand
CGGATTATTTTAATTGCGCTGGATACAATATTCCATTCCTCGTATGATGCGAAAGATAAATTCTTTACAGAAGAATTTATATATCTTGAAATAGTTATCAAAAAATAAGAAAGAGCACCCCTTATGGCATCTTTGTACTCGTCATTTCTCATTTCTGATTCGTTTTCGATAATACCCCAAAGGTAGCAAAGATTATCAAAAACAGTAGCATTCAAAACGGCATATCCTAAGGTTGAGTTTTCACGAAATATACCGTAACAATAGCGGTGGCTTGAATGATTGGCGCACTCTCCACTAAACCAATCATTCATATTCCAAAAAAGCCGCCTTATCGCAAAATTGTCATCCTCTTTTTCAATAAAATAGCCATGAGGAGTGTGAGGAGGAATTACGAATATATCTCCTTGTTTGCTTGGAATATCCTTGTCAAGAACGCGATGTATTCCGGAGCCCGAGACAACCAAGGCTATCTCAAACATATCATTAGATTCAAGTCTCAAAAATGCTCGTTTTTCACTAAATATCTTTTCACATGGAAGAGTACTTAAAATTATTCCTATTTCATTATTATCAACTTTGACCATTGTTCCATTCCTTTTAGAACATAAAATAATATACTTGGATCATAGCAGTATTTTAACCAAGATATAATTTAACGGTTTCACATATTATAATAATTATATTATATCATAAGTAACAAGCTGTGTAAAGTTCATTTGTGCCCTTTTTTGATACTTGATAAAGCACAAAAACATATAAAAACAGTATAATAGAGGTCATGGAAAAAGAAGAGCGATCTTTCGATCGCTCTTCGTATGTTAAAGGCTTTTCGGCTTATTTGAAATATCTCTTAAGAAGTCCCTCAAGCGCTCTGCCGTGGCAGAAGTATTCGCCGAATACTGCGAGAACGGTCGCTGCGGCAAAGCTTACGATACTACCAGAAAGCAGGACAGCCTGTGGAAGAATCATATATCAAAAAAGTTCGGCAAAAAATACGTGAATGATACTCTATCACCTTTCTTTGTGCTGCTTCTGTCGGTGAAATTTTGTGATTATATCCCAACCAATTTGTCTGCCGTGTCCGCGTAACACGGATGATCCAATTCGTCAATGATCGCAGTACTGCCATCGGAAAATTCAATAAAAGCTTTGGTATCGGAAATACTGCTCAAGGCTTCGACCAATCTTGGCGTTTTGCCTGTGCCATTGTAAGGACATAAAAGCGTAACAAGACGCGCTTCTTTTCCTTTTAAAGCAAACCTTACGCAGGGTGCGGGAACGGGAAAGTTTAATGCATTGGGAAGCTCATAGCTCTTTCGCCACCCCATAAATAATGGCTTCTCCTGTCCGATAATAATACTATGACGCTCCGAGGCAACAATACTGAAGCTGACTTGGTCGCCGTGATCAGATGTAAAACGCACGCCGTCATCTGTGTATGGCTCTGTGCCAAGCTGATAGGAGGGCTGAAAAAGATGCTCTTCGCCATCTTCACTTGTAAATCTATCAATAACCATCGCAAACGGAGCACTGCCGGCAACGCCTTTTTTGAAAAGGATCAGCTTTCGCTTGTGTATAACGTGAAGGTACTGCTCACCGTATCCTTGATCGTAAACGCCTTCAACGCTGTCGATGTCGGCTGAAAAGCTCCATAGCATACCTGCGTATCTATCCAACGGCTCGTTGTCGGGATGATATCTTCCCTTGCGATTCTGCGACATATCGTCAACCATAGCACAGTTGTGCGAACGAGAGTCCAAGACAAAGCGTCGCATAGCGGAGCTATCGTATGAGTAACAGCCTGAGTCGGGAAGAAGATTTTTGCCATACGCATACATAAGGATATTCAATTTGTCCTCGTGCTGATGTCCGCGACCAAAATCTCCGGCATCCATAAAGCACCAAAGATCGTCTTTGCCCCATCCGGTACGCATAAAAGCCAATCCGGAATATGGCAGAGCAACACTCGTATACTCGGGAGCTCGTCCATCCTTGCCATTGGTCGCAAAATAATTTATTGCCTCATGTTTCGGAAAATATATGCTTCCCAAACGACACCAAGTTTCAAGCGAAGCGCGATGTCCGTCGTTAAGGTCGGGGTATTTGCCATCAGGACAAGTTATATTGATGTCAAGTTCGAACAGTGGCAAGAGCTTGTCGATGAACTCTCGGCTGACGGGATATCCTATCTCTCGCGCCGCGGCGAATACTCTGTGGTAATTCATAATGACCACGTCGTGGTAATTCGTAGTCAACTCAAATTGGAAGCCGTCGCGATATACTTGACTGTCAAGCTCCGATTGGAGCCTTGAGAAGGCATAATCAACCCACTCGCGTGCATTGGTCAGGAAAGGATAAAGCATGCCTATATGTGCAAGCCCCGCCATCTCCATAATCAGCCAGTTTCCTGCCGCGCTATGAAAGCGGCTAAGACGGTATCCGTGATCACAGATCGAGCGCACATAGGTACATATTACACGATCTGTCATATACGGTGATTTGTAAAATGAGTAGAACGCATAGTTCCAATTCAGTGCCAAACGGATACCCGCTTCGATAGTTCTCCAACATTTTGTGTTTTTTGACATATCAGACGGGCATTTTGCCTGCTCACACCAGCTCATAAAAAGCTCTGTAAATGCCTTAGCATATTTCTCGTCGCCCGAGAGACGGTAGCAATGTCCGAGGCAGCGCCATTCGTGATGACGGGAAAGTTGCCACGTCCACTCCGGGGCTTCATTTGGAGTGGGATTAAATTCCCAATCTACGTGGGAGGTATCGGTAAATTTATGGGGAAATGCTATC
>JAZTXP010000051.1:0-16547 GCA_045636465.1 Eubacteriales bacterium | reverse complement strand
AAGCCTCCCTTGTGTAAAGGGAGGTGGCACGACTTGCCGTGACGGAGGGATTGTGAATGCCTTCTCCGGAGGGTATACTACCGTTCGACTGTTTCACTCCCCTCTGAGGAAGGCATAAATATCAACCAAAATTATTGAGATAAAAAAGGAGAGAAAAATATGAAAAAATATACCTGCGACGCTTGCGGCTGGGAATATGACGAGGCTGTGGGCGATCCCGAACTTGGCATTGCCCAGGGTACAAAATTTGAGGATCTGCCTGAAGACTTTACCTGCCCTCTCTGCGGCGTGGACAAGGATATGTTCAGCGAGGCTGAATAAATCACGTTTCAAACCATAAAAAAGCAAAAAATCAAGTTTACTCGCGAAAAAATATTAAAAAACGGGCAAGCTTGATTTTTTTGTTGATTTTTATGTAAATATATGATATAATTGTAAGGTAAAGCAAAATATTAACCAAAATTATTGAGATAAAAAATTTTAGCCAAGAATTTTGAGTTCAGACGAAGAAAGCCGAGCGACCTGAGTCGACAGATTTTTGAAGTATCAACCAAAATTATTGAGATAAAAACAAAATTATTGACATAAAAAAAGGAGAGGTAATAAAAATGGCAAAGCACATCAAGCTCAATGGCGGCAACTTAAATAAGATCCGCACCATCGACGAGCGACTTGTTTCATACAACGTAGAAATGACCGAGGTTACGGGCGGTACTTTCTGGAAGGAATACACACCCGAGCAGATTCAGGGTAAGGGCAAGTTCCCTATGATCGGCATCATGAATAAGGATTCTATGATGCAGGTTTATCCCCCCATCAACCTTTATAATTCCAAGCTTCGCAAGCTGGCAAAGGAGATCGGCCCCGTTTGGGTGAGAGTTTCGGGAACTTGGGCTACCAAGACCTACTACGATCTTGAAAACAAGACAAACGGCGTTATTCCCGAGGGCTATGACAGCGTTCTTACACGCGAGCAATGGGTAGGCGTTCTCAGCTTCGTTCGCGATATGGGCGCGAAGCTTCTCGTTTCAGTTTCAAACTGCGAGGGAATCCACTCTGCTGACGAGCCCTGGAATCCCAGCCAGGCAAAGCTCCTCTTCGACTTCAGCCGCGAATACGGAGTTCCAATCGAGGCGGCGGAATTTATGAACGAGCCTAACCTTCTTTCGGGCTCGGGCGCGCCCAAGGGCTACACCGTGGAGCATTTCATCCGCGACCAGGATATCTTCAACAAGTGGCTTCACGACAACTATCCCGAGTGTAAGGCAGTAGGCCCCTGCTCTGTTGGCGGCGGCAAGATCTGTAAGCTCAACGTTGAAAAATTCCCCTTGAACCTCATTATGAAGAAGATTGGAACAGAGGCATTCATCAAGGGCTCAAAGGAGCCTATGGAGGTATTCAGCTACCACTACTACAACGGCGTTTCCGAAAGAATTGCCGCAGGTATGCACTTCGTTCATTGGAAGGATCATCTCATCACCTCCGAGGAATATCTTGACGCAGCTCCCTACTGCGCTCTCGCGGCGGCTAAGATACGTGACAAATATATGCCCGGCGCACAGCTTTGGGTAACCGAGTCCGGCGATGCAGGCGGCGGCGGAAACACCTGGGCTTCTACATACGTTGACGTGATTCGTACTCTCAACGAGCTTGGTACCTTCGCTACCATCACCGACGGTATCGTGTTCCACAATACTCTCGCGTCCTCCGACTACGGCTGGCTTCGCCACGGCACATTTGAGCCTCGCCCCAACTATTTCGCTATCCTTCTTTGGAATAGACTGATGGGTCAGACCGTTTATGATTCGGGCATTAAGATCTCTGAGGGCGCGCACGTGTTCTGCCACTCCAGAAAGGACGGCAAGGACGGTTGCGTTTATCTCGTTATCAACAACTCAAAGACCGAGGACACCGTGGTTGAGCTTCCCTGCGAGGCAGTTCGCTACACCCTCTGCGGCAACGGAAATATGAGAAGCACCGTGGCTTACCTTAACGGTAGCCCCCTGACTCTCCGCGAGGGCGATGAGCTTCCTAATCTCGCAGGCACAAGAGCCTCCGGCAAAATCACCCTTCGTCCCGGTACTTGCACGTTCTTCGTAATTTGACCTTCTGTTGCTAAAGCAACAAATGAGGAATGAGAAATTAGAAATTAGAAATTAATTTACCCGTAGGGTAACTTTATATTATATTTACCAAAATTTGAGGCACATTTTTAGCCAAGAATTTTGAGGGAAGACGCGACGCGGCGAGAAGCTGAGGCGACGGTGTAGATACCTACTCCGAGCCGAGCATCACAGCCAGCAACAAAGTATTCACTAAAATTATTGAGATAAAAAGAGGTAAAACAACAATGAAAAAGAATGTTTGTGTAATCACAGGCGGCGGAAGCGGAATGGGTCTTGCTGCTGCAAAGTTTATGGACAAGGAGAAGATCATCGTTCTCACAGGTAGAACTCTCAAGAAGCTTGAGGGCGCTGTTGAGGAGCTTCGCGCTCTTGGCTTTGAGGCGTATGCAAAGACCTGCGACACCTCTGACCGCCAGCAGGTTAGAGAGCTTGCTGAATATGCGGCAAGCCTTGGCGAGATCAAGAACGTTATCAACTCTGCAGGTCTCTCCCCCGCTATGTCCGATCCCGTTACCATTATGAAGGTAAACGCGCTTGGTACTGTATACGTTAATCAGGAGTTTTCTAAGCTTATGAACCCCGGCAGCGTTATCGTTGACGTATCATCTAACTCTGCTTACCTTCTTCCTTCCTTTATGGCAAGCAAGAAGACCTTCGCTCTTGCAGAGGTTGACGAGGAGAAGTTCCTCAAGAAGATCCTTGCACTTCCCTCTAAGCTCAAGGGCTATCAGGCATCCGGTCTCTCCTACACCTTCTCCAAGATGTTCGTAGTTTGGTACGCATCCAAGTCTGCATTCGATCTCGGCGCAAAGGGCATCCGCGTTTGCTCTCTCAGCCCCGGACTCATCGCTACCGATATGGGTAACCTTGAGGCGAAGGACGGCGGTATGCTTCTTGACACCTGCGCTGAAAAGCGTATGGGTAAGCCCGAGGAGCTTGGCTATGCTATCGCGACAGTTGCCGACGAGAGAAACGGCTACCTTGCAGGCGTTGACGTACTTGTTGACGGCGGAAGCGTTAAGGGCAAGAGCTTCGTTAAGAAGGATAAGAAATAATTTTCACTTATAGCTATTACTTATAATAGAAAAACCGAGTCACATTTTGTGGCTCGGTTTTCTTGTTACCGTAGTGAGGGGCGTTTTCGTGACGTAAAACTGTGCATTGCATAAAATCACGTCACGGATTCGTTAGTTTCAAGTAAAAAAGAGAAAGATTAAAAGGCTGACGAACCTTATATTCTTTCTCTCTTTTCTTATGTTATTTATTTCTAAGTATCTGAGATATTTTTCTATCTTTAGAGGGATGCGATAAATCTAACCTACGTTCCCTGCTTGGTTAGTCACGAGGGGCGGGGGTGTTTTCGCTGCCGTTTTTCTTCCTCGAAGAAAGCTCGATCACGAGACATACGAGGCAGATCACCGCAGAGAGAGTCGAGACTATCAGGCTGACTATAAACCAAGGGTGATACATTTGCCCAAGGTATCCGCCAACCGAAATTATGGGAAGAATACAGCAAATGAGGCAGATCAAAAGAAAAATATGTTTTTTCATCACGCACCTCACATTCTCGATAAAAGAAAGATCACCATACAGGGAGCCGACGCCAGCATCGCCAGAAGCGTCGCTACCATTGCTACTATAACATGCTTGTCTTCTCTAATGTTTTTCATAATTTAATTTTCCTCTTTTATAATTTGTTGCAAAGCAATATTATACCATACCGAGGACCATCTGGAAGGAGACGAAGCCTTCGCCAGTGTCGTTTGTGAGATAAACGGTGGAGAGGTAGATGACGGTGTCGTCGGTGAGGGTTGCCTTATAGGTTACCTGCTCCTGAGTCACGTTTCCGCCGGAGCCAACAGAGCTTGTAACGTTTTTGCCGGTTACCTCAAGACTCGATACTCCTCTGCCGTCAAGGTAATCTACCATCTGAGGAAGATATTTTTCACCGTCTGTTCTGTCGGGGTGAAGAAGAGTCTTCGCCGAGGTAAGATCTCCTTTTGCCAACGCCTCCATCATCGCTTCAACCTTTGGGGTGGAGGTAGCGTCAAGGATAGATCCGGATATATTGAAATTGCAGGAGGTGAGGGCAAGGGTTAGCATCAATATAGCAAGTGTCAGTGTTAAAATCTTTTTCATGTTTTTCTCCTTTTTACAAATTTACTTTTTCAAGGTGCAAATATGGCGAGAATGATATGTATAGTTTACATTCTCGCCGCTTTCAGGGATCAAAGATCGTTTATCCCTACGTATTCATTTAGTTAACGAACATATCCTCGCGCTTCTTGTAGTAGGAGGCGTTGATTGCGATCATTGCTACCTGACCGATGATGGTTCCGCTGATGGATGCGGGATCAACTGTAAGATATGTGGGAGCAAGAATTGCGGGTACAACTGCCGTTACAATGTTAAACACAAGAATAATAACGTAGTTTGCGATAAGGAGCTTAGGGCCGTTTGAGCAGAGCTTCTTAAGTCTGCCGCGTACTACGAACTGGAAGAGAGCAAAGACGATGAGAACAACGCCTGTACCCATATCGAAGAGCTTGAGTGCGGGGTAGGTTTGATAGATAACGGTAGTAAGCTCGCCGTAGAGGAGATTGCTGAAGTAACCGATACCCGAAAGAATGTTGAGCGCTGCGCCAAACCAAAGTATAAATACCAAGAACTTATGCCATTTCATACCGAGGCCGCTGCCTGAAAATGTTTTGTTTGCCATGTTATTTTTTCTCCTTTTCTTTGTGGAATAATTTTGGTGGACACTTTGTTGCTCCTTTGATACTTGATTTGCCGTAGGTATCTACAACTGCATCTCCGTTTCTCGGTGCGCCTCGTCTCCCCTCAAAATTCTTCTCGCAAATGTTGTTTTTTATATATTTTGGGCAAAATATATTCAAAGTTATTCTTCTTCGCCGTCTTCAAACATATGGCGGCGTTTTGCGTAATAGGTAGAGTTGATTGCGATCATTATTACAGCGTGAATAATCGTGCGTACCAAAGATCCTGTATCTACTTTGTCATAGCTTTCCAGAGGGCCTATGAAAAACTCAGAGAAGGCGTCGGCAATACCCATAATCATGGAGAAGACGTGATATCTTATAAGCTTCTTCGGCGCATCTTCTTCAAAATCCCTGAGGGAGTCTTTGACTTCAAGGGAATATGCAGCCATCGCCATGCATGCCACACTGGCTATAAATCCAAAGGGCTCAAAAGCAAAGAATGACAGAATGGCAACAGCTATACCTTCGATAATTCCGACAACTCCGGTAAAGCCCCTGCAAAATACCATAAAATCGTGCCAGCCCATACCGAGCTCTTTTTCTTTTTTATGGTTCTCTAGTGTTACGTTTTCGTTTTTTTCCATAACAAGCCTCCTTTTTATTAGTCGAGGCAGATTAATTGACAGAAGAGCGATAATCAAAGAGTATACGCCTCGCCTTGTAATAATTATATCAAAATTTGAAAAAAATGTCAATATTTCGGAATATATTTTAATATTTCTTAATAAAATTTCAGCAATTTATACAAAAGGAAAAATGAGATTTTGTTTAATAAACACAAATTTTCGTGGAAAATTCTCTATTTCACCCTTGAAATAGACGAAATTCACCGTTTATTTACAGAAAAGCTATTGCAATAAGGGGCGCTTTGTGATAAAATATATAAAAAATGAGTAAAGGAGCTTATATGAAACCGATATTTTGCACCGATATTACGGTGAATAAAAATAATACCGAGGTAAACGGCAAGGAGTTCATCACTGCAAGCGTTCCCGAGGAAAAAAGAGCCCAGATGGATGCCAAGGCAGACGAGCTGCAGAGGGCGATCAATGGGGCAAAAATGCCCGGCTGGATGGTTATGCTCAGGAGCATCGCAGGCTTTGCCGCGCTTATTATGGCCATGAACCTTATGCAGGTGGCTATGGAAAAAGGCTTCTCCGCTATCTTCGGCAGTGACCATATTACCGGCACTATTATTTGCCTGGGCGCTGTGGCTATCTGGTTCTACCTCAACCGCGAGAGCAAGCTAAGAATGCAGAAGCTGGAAAATGATCCCGAGCTGAAGAAAAAGAATGCGGAGCTTGAGGTGGAGATCGCTATGCTGATGCACGAGATGGGAGTTCCCGCCGATGCAAAGGATATGGATATTCTCGTTTTCAACTACAAGATGAAGGACGGCGTGGCCGTGCCCACCTCTCCCATGATGCTCCCTTCTATTCTGATGAACTTTGAATGCAAGGCCTTCATTAAGGACGACACGCTCTGCCTTGCCGACAGCGACAGTGTTTATTCCTTTAGTATGCAGGACTTGATACTTCGCAAGGTAGCTAACAAGATCACTGTTTATTCCTGGAACAAAGAGGACGCGCCCACCGATGCAAAATATGCGACATACGGCATCAGCATAAACAAGATGGGTATGGCAAGCATGCCTTATCACTATATTCTGGAGATCAACCGCGAGGGCGAAACCTACGGGCTTTATATCCCCGGCTACGAGGCGGAGACTCTCCGCGAGCTTCTGGGCTTTGAGAGCGCTATTGATGCAGATGGAGATATGGTACCCCTTCCCTGCTACGTAGAGAACGAGCCCCTTGAGGATGTAGCGGAGCTTTCCGAGAAAGAGGGAGACCTTCTCCCCGAGATGGCAGAGACGGAAGCAAACGAGGTGGAAGAAGCAGACGAAATCTCCGCCACCGAAGAAGCAGAAACAGAGGTAGAAGAATCCGAGACAGAAGGCGAAACAGAAGAATCTACCGAAGCAGATGAGGCTGAAGCCGAGGAAACCGACGAAGCTGACGAGGCCGATGAAACAGAAAATATCACGGACGATACCGAGGATGAAAAAGAGCAAACCGAGGAATAATCCTGGATTTTGACAATTATAGTTTACTAAATACCGCAAAAAAGGAGACATCACGATGAAACCGTTCTATGGAGTAGATATAACAAACGATAAGAAAAACGAAAAGATCAATAGCGAAGAATTTATTACTGCAACCGTAGACAAGACTCTTGAAGCTGCCTGCTCAAAAGAGGTAGATGAGTTCTATGACAAATCCGCGAAGGCAGATCCCCTCTGGCTGAATCTTGTCAAAACCCTCTCGGGAGGATTTGGCTTCTACATTATCGCTATGCTTCTTGTAAAGGGACTTGAGGAAGGCTTTTCGTATATATTTGGCGGCGACCTCGTTTGGATGTTCATCATCGGCGTGGCTCTCTTGGTTTGCTTCGCAGTCTCTCACTTTATTTTGAAGAAAAGAAAGGAAACCGTCTTTGGAGATGAGAGCGAAGAGGAGGCAGAAGCGGAGATGAATAAGCATCTGGATTATCTCCACACCTCAATGGGTGTTCCCGATTATGCCGAAGACGTTGACGTTCTTATTTTCACATATAAGATAGAAAATGGCGAGCCCATACCCGGAGGGGTGGATTTGGAAATGCCTATGGATTTCAAGGCCTACGATGACAGTGGCGCTCTTCATTTATCGAACGGCGCGGCGGTATATAGCTTTAACAAAAATGATATGCGCAGTATTCGCACAGTGGAAAAGGAAATAGGTCTCATCAGCTGGAACAAAAAGGTGGAGCCCACCGATGCAAGGTATGCAAAATACATCACTCCATCAAAAAAGTACTCTAAAGGAATGATAGATAAGTACCACATCCTGGAGGTTGAACGTGACGGCGAGATCACCGGCATCTACTTCCCTTCCTACGAGCTGCCTACATTTGAAAGACTCACCGGTGTTACCGCAAAGCGGTAATATGTTGCGAAGCAACAAATTAAGAATTAGAAATTAGAAATTAAGTAACATTTCGGGGCATTACATAAGATTTAATCGAATAGAAAAGGACGAAGAGTTTTTTGGCTCTTCGTCCTCGTTTTTTGTATTATCTAATCAAAATGTTATTTGTATGCCAAACTATGCATCCGCGGGCGCACAGATTTTGAGCAGAAATCTTCGTTCTTCTTCCCGATGGTGTATAGAAATACATCGAGGTGAAGAAAACGCGGGGTTCCCCGAAGCGAACTTGAGAGCTTTGGGGGTTCCAAAAACGGAGATAGCGCCAGCGGTTATGCCAAAATATGTAGCACGCTTTTATTCAAAGTATTCGATGATAATGACGAAAATATATATTCCGCTTCCTGCAGATCCTACCGAGTAAGTACCTGCCGCGTCAACGTCGATTGAGGTAACGGTTACGCTTGTGCCTGCATCGTATGAGCCAACGGTTGCGCCGGTAGAATCAACGAGAAGGAGAGTTCTCGCGTCGGAGCCCGAGGACTGGGTTGCTATTGTGATAGTGCAAGCGCCCTCTGTGGTGAAGGTAACGTATCTATTCTTGCCGAAGGATGCCTTACCGCCAAGGCTGAGGCCGTATGTGGTGGAGTAGGTCACGTCGGCGTATGTGAAGGTAACCTTCTTGCCCTTCTTATCCATTGCCTTATCGGAGGTAGCAACGAGAGTAAACTCGCCCTCAGTTACGGTAGAGGTATACTTCTCCTGGGAAAGATCGTCGGCATTGAAGATAACCGTCTTGGTGGGCTCGGGACGGAGGGACTTGATAACCGCTTCAACTGCTGCCTCTGCCGCTGCAAGCGCACCGAGATTTGTTACCGCAGAGCGATCGTCAATATTCAGCTTATCGTAAGCCACCCTTGCCGCCTCGCACATTGCCTGAATTTCAAGATAATTATCAACGGTAACCTCGCCCATTGCCGTCACCTCGTCAATAGCGGTCACTACGTCTCGGGGATCGGGATAGGTTCTATCGGGATTTGTTACGCTGACAACCTCAAAGAGGGCTTCAAGGCTTGCAACCGTGTTCTTGCCGATGAGGTTGGAGGGGTCTATATACTTTTCGGGAGTGGTGAGAATATGGTCGGAGAAGTTGAATCTCTCGCCGTTTTCCATAACCGCTTCGCTGCCGAGAATAAGCTCTGCAACCTTTGCCGCCTGAAGGTATGCGCCGTACTTATTATAATGGGTCGCCTCGATGCCGGTATAGCCTGCATCGGTGTTGCCGTATGCGCCGTCATAGCCGCCGGGCCAAGTGCCGGTAAGCTCGTTGGGCTTCAGAGCCATAAGGTAATTTGCGTACTGGGGAGTTGCGGTCTCAAGCATTTCCTTGCTCTCTGCAAAGAGGTCGATGAGAAGGCAATTTTCTTCTTCAGCAAGCTGTCTTACAGCCTGAACGTATGCGAAGTTCTCGCCGTGGAGACCTGCGCCGCCGATGATAGTGCCGCCGCTGAATTTAACTCTGGCAACGGGGGTAACGAGAACGGGGATCGCGCCGTGGCTTCTCGCGAAGTCAATGTACTGCTTCAGATACCACTTATATGTACCGCTGCCGTAAGCGTAATACTCTGTTCCGTACTTTGCGATAGTAGCGAGAGCGGTAGCCTCCTCCGCATCGCTGGCAAGCTTAGTGTATGCCTCGGGGAGGGTTGAGGTGGTAGTTCTCTCAGCAGGTGTGGTGGGATAAATTCCGTTTTCATCAGGCTCTCCGAGAGGCACCATTCTATCGTACATAGTGCTGTAATTTGAGGGCTTGGATGCGTCATCGTTATGACCGAACTGAATAAAGAGGAAGTCTCCTGCCTTTATGCAGTCCTCAATGGATTTTCCGCCATTCTGGCTGAAAGTATAACTAAAGTTTGCATTATCGATGTTATAGAGGCGTCCCTCGTTGATGAAGGAACGGGAGCTTCTACCGCCGTGTGCCGCATTTACCACTGTAATGCTCTCATCAAGGAAGAGATCAAGGAACTGCCCCCAGCCTGCGATATACTGAGCGTCCTCGTAGGTCTTAACTGTGGAGTCACCTGCAAGGTAGATGGTGGGAGTAGCGGAATTGTGGCCCCGGCACTTATCAAGGCAAACGTCTGCATCACAGGCCTCGTTAGTACACTTGCCACACTCGTCGCATACGCTTTCACATTTGTGACAGCTACACTTCTCTACGCAAGCATCATCCTCACACTCTGCATTAAGGCAACCGCCGCACTCGGTGCAAGCAGACTCGCACTTGTGACAGCTACACTTCTCTACGCAAGCGGGATCGTCGCATTCAGAGTCAAGACAACCGCCGCACTTTGCGCATACGCTTTCACATTCGTGAGCAGGTGTATGTCCTGCGCATTTTTCGGAGCAAGCGGAATCGTCGCATTCAGAGTCAAGACAACCGCCGCACTCGTCGCAGATGCTTTCACATTCGTGAGCAGGTGTATGTCCTGCGCATTTTTCGGAGCAAACCGCTTCGTCGCAATCTGCATTAAGGCAACCGCCACACTCGTCGCAAACGCTTTCACATTCGTGAGGATTTTCGGTCCACTTGCCGTAGATAATGGTGTTCTGAGTTACTCTATCGGAGTCAAAGCTCCAGGGGGTGGTTAAGGCATCGTCCTTATACCAGCCCCCGAAGGTGTAGCCTTCCCTCTCGGGATCAGCGGGCTTTGTAACAAGCTCGCCTTCCTTCACCTTCTGCGCGGGCACGCCTACACCGTCACCGGCGAGGAAGTAAACCGCGTATTCTTCTTTTTCGGGAGTGAATTTATCCACTATGCTGCCGATAAAATCACAGGACGTAAGGGTGAAGATCATAATCAGCGCCAACGCCAAAACAGAAATCAAACGTCTTTTCATATTTTTTCTCCTTTTCGTTTTTAACCGTTCCTTATGAAAATTAAACAGTTACATATCTATTATAATACTCTCCCCCGCACATTTCAACCCTTTTACCAAAAAAATATGCATTTTTATATACTTTCATATACAAAATGCATAAAAAATCTTCTTAATAATGAGAATATTTTACAAATATTTTTTCTTATTCATCTCACCAAAGCTATTGATACAAGCTACAAAGCTTGAGGGTCGGATTTCTCCGACCCTCGTGGTTGTTATTTAATATTTTTGCTAATTTTGCGATTTATAAGATCACTTTCTCTTATTTCCGGTGAAGATGTTCTTGAACCAATCGATGATCTGGTTTATGAAGTCCATAATCATTTCGATGATTGCATCGAAGCCGGTTGCGGGCTCCTCGGGAGGAGTGGTCTGTCCGCCGCCGAGAGGCTGGATCTCAACCGTTGCCTTCTTGTAGCCGCAGACTGTACATTCTCTGTGTCTGTAGCCGGGCTCGGTCTCGGTGGGCTCCTTGTCGATCACGTACTCGAAGGTATGCTCGCCGATGTGTGCCTTATCGCCGCACTCGCATTCCTGCCAGTGAACGTAGAGGTCGGTATTTACCCAAGTCTCACTGTAGGTATGAGGAAGGTCGGGTACAAGCTCGATTACGGGAGAAGGTGTAGACTCACCTGTTGTGCCAACGCCCTCGGGAACTGTTCCCTCGTTGATCTTAAGGAAGTCGCCAAGGTTAATAGTTCCGTCCGCATTTCTGGTAACGCCCTTGAATTCAAGGGAAACGAACACTACTGCGGGATCAAGCTTTTCGCCCTTGGAGTTTGCACACTCTGTACCGTTCCAGTAATAGGTGGTTTCGTTTACATAATCCTCTTTAACCTGAGTGCCAACACCCTTGAGGTTCTCACCGCCACTCTGACTAGTAGACTTGAAGGAGATGATTCCGCTTGCCTTGAAGGCGGTATTCTTAGCGTTATTGGTATAGAACGCAACGTTGTAGTTGCCGTTATTGTAGGAAATGCAATTATAAGCCTCGATATCGGGGCAGGAGTTAGAGTCGATACCCTTCATTCTGTTATCGAATGCAATGGAATTAATGATAACGTGGTGGCCGGAGATGCTTTCGCCGCCCATCTTGAAGCCGTTACCGTTACCCTTACTTGCTGTGCCGTCCTCGAGATAGCCGTTGTGGTAAGCTACGGAGTTCTTAATTGTTACAGCGCCGATAGCACCGGTCTGAACCTTAGCGTAAAGGTCCCAACCGTCGTCTGCGTTGTTGTAAGCCACGCAACCGTCAAATACGTTGCCGGGGCCTACTGTAAGCTTAGCTGCAAAGCCGTCCGCATCCTCGTGACCTGCGTCCATATTGTAGTAGGAGTCGCAGTTAAGAACAAGGTTGTAGGAGGGCCAATCCGCAATGGTGTAGTCAGAGCCTGCATAACGGCTGAGCTGGATACCTGTGTTACCGTTACGGTAAGCGTGGATATCGATAAGCACGTTATGGTTACCGGAAACCTGGAAGCCCTTCTGACCGTTAGCGGAGCCTGTTACGTCGAAGCCCTCGAAGATCCACCAGTCGCCACCGTGAACAAGACCGAAGCCCTGGCCGCCGAAGTCGATTACGGGACGTGTCTTTGCCTCAGGATCTGCGATAAGGCGGATGGGATTTTCCTCTGTACCGTTGATGCCACGCTCGATCTTAAGTGTCTGACCGGGAAGCTCAAACTTGTAGGTACCCTCAGTAAGAACGATGGTCTGACCGGGAACTGCGTTATTGATAGCAGTTACAAGATCATAGGGATCGTCCTTAGAGCCGGTGCCGTAGTAGAGACCGTCGGGAGCAACGTAAACGGATTTACGGTGGTAGTTACCTGCTGTGTAAACAAGGTGAAGCTCTGCGTATACGTTATCCTTGGTGGAAAGCTGTGTATACTCGCCAAGGTCCTGATTGTCGTCGGGATTGAATTCAATTATATAATCGTATTCGCCGTATGCATTAAGATTAACTGTGGCGTAAAGTCTTTCCTCGCCCTTGATCTCGGTTGCAGGAACTACTACGTTACCTGCGGTATTCTTGATGGTTACGATACCGTCAACGTTGGTATTAACCGCAAAGGTATACTCACTGTTTGTAGTGTTGGAGGGAGATGTAAGGGATACGGTAGGTGTTACGTATGTGATAGGTCTTTGTTCTGCGTCAGCATCATCCTTAGGATCAATAGTTGTAAGAACTACGTCGGAGAAGGTAGCTCTTGCATTACGGGAAGCATAGAAGCCTGCGTAAACGTACTCGGAATCAAGCTGATCGAGAGCCTTGGGATCGTAATTCTTGATCTCATAGAGAAGAGTTCCGTCCTCACTGTAATATCTAATGAAGTAACCGGTGTTATTTCTCTGAATCTCAAGAACCATAGTTGTAAGAAGGTTGCTGAGAGAGCCCTCTACAGAATCATTTGTGTAATTACCGATGATATTGTAGGTACCGCCGTTCTGGGTTCTTGATGCTGTAAGATCAAGAGGACGAACTACGGATAAGAATTCGTTATTAACGGTATCGGTGTCGCCAGCCTCAAGGCGCTCGAGGTTTTCGTGAGTAACACCTGTCTTTGCGATCATACCCAGACCCAGCTTCAATGTGTACTTAGATGCAAGGCCTGTAGCATTGTCGTAAACGTATTCGTTGCCGTCCTCGTCATAGTCATATCTATACTCGATCTTGGTCGTACCTGCCATGTACTGGTTATTCCAGAAGTTGGAGGTATCGCCTGCAACGCCGAGACGGTCTGTTACAAGAAGACCAAAGCCCTCCTGACCGTTGGAGAAGGTCCAAGAGTCAACGGTTACGGTTGCTTTCAGAGTGAAGTTCTGTGTTGTGGGAACCTTGGTGTAGTAGAATGCAAGGCCGTCTACAGAAGCAGGCTGAACCTTACCCTTACCGCCCTCGGAATATACGGTTACCTTACCTTCCTCGCTATTAACGTCGCCTTCATAGCCGTTTTTGTCTGCGCCGGTGGAGGGACCGTAGTAGGTGAAGCCCCAGGTAGGCTTAGAATCCTGTGTTGAAACTGCGGATTTTGAGGTTGATTCCACATGCTCGGTGCCGCGGATAGCGCGAACAACAAAGCGATACTCTGTACCGACAGTAAGACCGCTTACTGTATACTTAAGATCTGTGGTCTCGCCTACAAGCTCGCCGTCGCAGTAAATCTCATACTTCTCTGACTCGCGGGTCTCGGTGTACTCAATCTCGATAGTGCCGTTACCCTTACTGGTTGCGCTGGAAATGTATGGCGCGGAGAGAGGAAGCACGTACTGTACGTAACGGGGCGCGGAAACCTTATCTGCCTCGCCCTCGCGGGAGATGGTTGCGGTTACTGTATATGTACCGGACCATTCGGGGCTGATCTCGCATACGAACTTATCGCTGTCTGCAACCGAGCTGGTTGTATATTCCTTACGGACATTACCGCCCTTGACAGTAACAGTTACCTGATCTGCACGGACATCCCAGCCAGACTTACCAACCTCTGCATCAACAGAGATCTTAAGCGCGCCGCCGATATCTGTTACAGACTGAATAACGGGAACCGATACATCGCTCCATTCAACGGGCTTGGATAAATCAACGAATTCATGCTCAACAACCTCAACCTTGAAGATGTAAACGCCCTTACCGGTAGTACCAACGTAATGGGTTCCTGCCGTGTCAAGAGAGAAGGAGGTTACGCAAGCCTCGTTCTTTGCAAGAGTTACGTCACTGGTCTGAAGCACTGTGCCGTCAGCTCCGAAAACAGAGACCTGGCGGTTATCATCACCGGGCTGCACCCACCAAATTGTAACGGTGGATCTGCCGGATGTCTGGAATCCGATAGCCGCGCTCTTCAAATCTTCGGTTATGTTTGTAGTTTCCTGAAGGTTAAGTCTATTAAGCACTGCGCCGGTGCTGTTATAACCGTCAGAGAAGATCTTATCCTTACTGGTGTCAACCTTTGTTTTTGCGGCATAGTAAAGAGTAAAGTAGCCTTCTGTGCCTACCTTCTCGGACTCGCCGGGAGTCTTTCCGCCGGCAAATTGTTCAAGCTCCTCTGCGGTGAAGACGAAGGTCTTCTCTTCTGCCGCGGAAGCCACTACTGCAAAAATGGGAATCATCATTAATACTGCAAGGATGATCGCCAAAAGCTTTTTGGATGTTACTTTCATAGTTTTGTCTCCTTTTATTTTAAGCAAAATATTTATGCTTTGTATATATTATATCATCTTTTGTAAATTATTTCAAGATTTTTGTGCAAAATTGACACTTGTCAGTTTAGACAGAATATTGGTACGGTTTTTGCGCACATTGCACAAAATATCGCGTTTCTTAACAAAAAAAGGGCTTTGTATATACGGATTTCTTTGTTTTTTTGACGTTTTTGATATTTTTGATATACATTCCGATGTCGGTTACATATGTAAGCGAAGGCTGTCAAAAGAATATATTACGATAACCTCTTACCTGCTTTTATCTATTACTTTATTCATCCTTTATTCAAAGAAGTCTTTTCCCTTTACCCGCCCTAAAAAAGCAAAAAAACCGTCAAGCCGAATTTCTGTAGCTTGTCGATTTTTCTGTTTGAATCTATTTTTTGTTTTTTCTATTTTTCCTTAAAAAATGCGTTTTTTGACAACTTTGGTTGTCTTTTAGCGGCTATTTGCGCCAAATCATGAAGCCACGGGCGCGCATGGCAAAAAAGGTAATCAGGGATTATTTACCTAAACTGACCTTATACTTCCGCGCTCTCCCTCCGTCACGGCATGCCGTGCCACCGTCTCGCTGCGGCTCGGGCACCTCACGGCTCTGGAACACTTAGTTCCATTCACTACCGTTCGGCCGCTTCGCTACCTCCGGAGGGAGGCTTTCAAATATGAAGCCCTAAAGATTATCTGTATTCCGGATAAACAAGCTTTGTATCATTAGTCTTGGTCGCGTATGCCTCTGCAATAAGGGCATCGAAGTCCAGCTTCTGAAGCTCTGCCATAACCTCTTCAAGCTTAGGCTGAGTCTTGGGGTGCTTGGGGGTGAATACGGTGCAGCAATCCTCGAAGGGGAGGATGGAGGTATCGAAGGTGCCGTACTTTCTCGCATAGACAACGATCTCGTTTTTATCGAGGCCGATGCAGGGGCGGAATACGGGGATATTTACGAAAGAGTCGGTTACCTTGATGGCGGTGAGGGTCTGGGATGCCACCTGGCCGAGGCTCTCGCCCGTAATAAGTGCGTGGCACTTATATTCCTTTGCCATCATCTCTGAGAGGGTCATCATAAACACACGGAGCAGGATGGTGAAATAATCCTCCTTGCACTTATCGCGGATCTCCTCCTGAATGTGGGTGAGGGAGATGGTATGAACGTGGATGCGGGAGCAGAACTCGCACATTTCCTGGGCTAGCTGCATTACCTTTTCTCTCGCGCGCTCCGAGGTATAGGGGAAGGACTCGAAGTGGAGCGATTCGATAATCGCACCGCGTCTTGCGATCATGTAGCCTGCTACGGGGGAGTCGATACCGCCCGAAAGCAAAAGCAGAGCCTTTCCCGCAGTTCCTGCAGGCATACCGCCTGCCGCTTTTTCAAAGCCTGCGGTTATGTATGCGTGATTTTCTCTGATCTCAACGCGCACGATCACGTCGGGATTCTTTACGTCTACCTTGATTCCTCTGACAGTTGAAAGGATCGCCGCGCCTACCTCGCCTGAAAGCTCGGGAGAGGTTAAGGGGAAGTTTTTGTCCGATCT
>JAZTXP010000050.1:0-7521 GCA_045636465.1 Eubacteriales bacterium | reverse complement strand
GTGCGCATTTGACCACAGAAGCACGGCTCCCGGTCAGCACGGCGCAGCTCGTAAGAAGGTCGGAGAATACGGCAAGCAGCTTCGTGAGAAGCAGAAGGCAAGACGTTATTACGGCGTACTCGAGGGTCAGTTCAGACACTATTACGAGCTCGCAGAGAAGATGGATGGCATCACCGGTGCTAACCTCCTTTGCCTTCTTGAGAGACGTCTTGATAACGTAGTATACAGAATGGGTATGGCAGCATCCAGAAAGGAAGCTCGTCAGCTCGTCCTTCACGCACACTTCACTCTTAACGGTAAGAAGGTTAACATTCCCTCTATCCTCGTTAAGGCAGGTGACGTTATCGCCGTTAAGGAAACCAGCAAGGATAGCGTAAAGATCAAGGCACTCATCGAGGGTCTTGCTACTACCTCGACCCCCAAGTGGCTCACAAACGACGCAGCAAATCTTTCAACTAAGGTCGTAGCTCTTCCCGCAAGAGAAGACATCGATTTCGAGTTCGAAGAGCAGCTTATCGTCGAGCTCTATTCCAAGTAATCCCTCCGATACTTTGCGTAAGATTTTTGAAAGACTATCTTTCAAAATTCTTCGCCTTGTATCAGTTAAATCATTTTATCGCAAATACGCGAATACTAATTAACTAAGGAGGTATCTCAAAAATGATGAACGCAATAGAGAAGTTTAATATAAACGCAACCGAGATCTCGGAAAACGGTAACGAAGCGGTTTTCGTAGCTGAGCCCCTCGTAAGAGGCTACGGTATCACACTTGGAAACTCTCTTCGCAGAGTCCTTCTTTCCACACTTCCCGGTTATGCGGCAACGAGTATTAAGATTGACGGTGTTCTTCATGAAATTTCCGAGTGCAACGGTGTAAAAGAGGACGTTCCCGAAATCGTTCTTAACGTAAAGGGAATCGTTGCGAAGCTGGAATGCTCCGAGCCTAAAACCGTTATCGTTGATGTTACAGGTCCTTGTGTAGTAACTGCAGGCGACATTTTGCCTGACGCAGAGGTTACTATCCTTAACCCCGAGCATCACATCTGCACAGTAAGCGAGGGTAAACGCTTCTACATGGAAATTACATTTGACGAGGGCCGCGGATACGTTCCCTCTGATGTAAACAAGCAGAACTATCTCAATACCCTGGGCGCTAATCTTGGCGCGCCAATCGGTCTTATTTTCGTTGATTCTATATTCACACCCGTTTATAAGGTTGAATATAACGTAGAAAATACCCGTGTAGGTAATATTACCGACTATGACAAACTCACAATAAAGGTTCTTACTAACGGAACCATAGGAGCAAAGGAAGCGGTGTCCCTCGCCGCCAAGGTTCTCAACGAGCACCTCAAGCTCTTCATCGATATGTCCGACGTGTCTGATCGCGGCGATATACTCGTTGAAAGCTCAGAAGTTGAAAAGGGAAAAGTACTCGAGATGACCATTGAGGAACTTGATCTGTCCGTTCGTAGCTTCAACTGCTTGAAGCGCGCAGGCATCGATACTGTTGAGGATTTGACAAACCGCACCGAGAGTGATATGATTAAGGTTCGTAACCTTGGTCGTAAGTCTCTTGAGGAAGTTATCCAAAAGCTTGCTTCCCTGGGCCTTGCTCTTAAGAAAGACGAAGAATAATTTAGGAGGATACAAACATGAGAAAGCTTGGCAGAACTACTGCACAGCGTAAGGCTATGCTTAGAGGCATGGTTACTCTTCTCCTTGAAAACGGCAAGATTGAAACTACCTACACAAGAGCTCAGGAAGTTTCCGCTAAGGTTGACGAGATGATCACTCTCGGTAAGAAGGGTGACCTCGCGGCATACCGCGCGGCTCTTGCTTACATCACCAAGGAAGATGTAGCGAAGAAGTTGTTCACCGAAATCGCTCCTGCTTACGCAAGCGTAAACGGTGGTTATACACAGGTTTACAAGATGGGTCCCCGTCGTGGCGACGGAGCAGAGGTTGCTATCGTTAAGCTCACACCCGTAAAGGTTGAGGCTGAGGCGTAATCAACTCCATCTGAACTGAATAAAGAGGCTGGGTCTTATGACTCAGCCTTTTTTGTGACTCTAAAGAGACGATCGTAGCGACACATTCCACATCGCCTAAATATAGATAAAATGGTAAAATATAAAGACCATTACGGTAAAACCCCAGTGTTTGTGGTAGTATTTTACTGAAAATGAATTTTTTGATCCTTGCAATACAGCCCTTTCTATGGTATAATTTCCTCACAAGACGGTATCCGTTTTGCACCGAAGGCTTACCCCGTGCCCTCGGAAAAATATCAAAAGGAGGAACTTATAATGAAAAACAAAGCAAGGACAGTGACGGTGGCTATACTTCTCGCCCTGATAGTTTCCGCCTCTCCGGGAAAGGCGGCTGCCGCAACACCGCGTAGCGCTGTAATAAACGAGGTGGAATATCATAACGGCATACGAAACGTAAGAGAAAAGAGCCTTTCAACAGTTTATAATAAGAACATAAAGAGCTACGAAGCCATCGAAATCTCGATAGGAGGAAAAAAGCTCAGCATCCCCGGCTTCAGGATGAACAAGGTGGAGTACATACCCTACAGAGCAGCCGCAAACGCTCTTGGTATATCATATAGTTACGATAAGGTAAGCAGAAGCTCTATGATGTACGGTCAGGGCTTGGTAATGTCCGCTACCGAAGGATGCTATTCGGTTTATGCAAACGATCGCCCTCTTTTCTCTTCATCCCCAATCGTTATTATGAGCGACGGAAGAATGTATATTCCCCTGACCTCTTTTGCTAAAGCTACAGGCTTGACGGTAGAGAAAAACGGTAAAAGCATAAATCTCAGAGGAAGCTACAAGCCCCTTGCCTCCTCGTCTAAATTTTACCGCGATGACGAGGTTTTGTGGTTAGCAAGGATTATACACGCCGAAAGCTCCGGAGAGCCTCTCCTGGGCAAAATTGCGGTAGGAAACGTGGTGCTTAACAGAGTAAAGAGCCCCCAGTATCCTAACACTATCTATGGAGTGATCTTTGACCGTAAATACGGCGTTCAGTTCAGCCCCGTCCTCTACGGAACTATTTATAACACTCCGTCCTACGAGTCAACCCTGGCGGCAAAAATATGCCTTGAGGGCTTTGATATATCCGAGGGATCTCTATTCTTTTTGCATCCGGAAATATCTACTTCGTCTTGGATTCCTTCCACGAGACAATATCTGTTTTCGGTAGGAAGTCATGATTTTTATGCTTAAATATAAAAAATAAAAACAAATTCTTGATAACCACTTGAAAAAAATATCAATATGTTGTATACTATATCTGTTCTTATTTTTACAATATGAAAGGAAACAGATATGGTTTACAGAATGAAGGTTGCAGGCGTTGAGAGAGATCTCAAGCTTTGCCCCATTGGAGAAAATCTTAATATAGGCGCGTTTATTCTTTTTGGTGACGTTGAGCTTACCGAGAGATGCGCAGAGGAGCTTTACAAGAAGGCACCCGAGCACGATGTGATGCTTACCGCAGAGAGCAAGGGCATTCCCCTTATCCACGCAATGTGCCGTTTGTCCGGCAAGAATCGCTATGTTCTTGCGCGAAAATCCGTAAAGCTTTATATGAGCGACGTGCTGGTTTGCGAGACCAAGTCTATCACAACAGGACACGTTCAGACCCTCTATATCGATGGCGCCGACGCAGAATATATGAAGGGCAAGAGAGTTCTCATCGTTGATGACGTAATTTCCACAGGCGGATCTCTCGCTTCTCTTGAAAATCTTGTTCGCCAGGCAGGCGGAGAGATCGTTGGCAAGATGACTATTCTTGCTGAGGGTGATGCAATCGGCAGAGACGATATTGTTTATCTTGAGAAGCTTCCTCTCTTTGACGGTCAGGGCAATCCCCTCTGATAGCTTTTGTTATCAAGGCCTTTTGTTGACCCTCAGGAAATCCCATCTCATTTCGATAATTATAGAACTAACATAATAAAAAGCAAAGCACTCGTGCAACCCAAAACGGACGCACGGGTGTTTTTGTGTTTATATGTAAATAATTATAGTCAAAAACCGCATTTTACGAACAGGAAGCTCAAAAAAATAAATTAAGATAAAAGCATTTTGTCGTTTAATATTCTCATTTTTGGATATACTAACGACACATCAAATTGTGGGGGAACAATGAGAAACAGTAAGGTTGAAATATGCGGAATTGACACTACGACACTCACAACACTCAGCGAAGCTGAAAAGCGCAGACTCCTTTGTTTAACTAAAAACGGATCAGAGGAGGAGCGTGCCTCTGCCAGGGAAAGCCTGATACTTGGAAACCTTCGTTTAGTGCTTTCTGTAATATCCCGCTTCACACCCAAAAAGGAAACGGGAGACGATCTCTTTCAGGTGGGGTGTATAGGGCTCATAAAGGCTATCGACAATTTTAATCTTGATCTTGAAGTAAGATTTTCTACCTATGCCGTGCCGATGATAATAGGAGAGATCCGTCGCTATCAGCGGGACAATAATTACGTCAGGGTATCAAGAAGTATGCGTGATCTCGCCTACCGCGCCCTACAGGCAAAGGACGAAATATCCTTCCGCCAAAAAAGGGAAGCCACCCTCCGCGAGATATCCGAGGCTCTTGGGGTAAACGAGCGTGAGCTTGGCGAAGCCATGGAGGCAATAGTCGAGCCCGTCTCTATCTTTGATTCTGTCTTCGGCGAGGGGGATGATTCGGTATATCTCATAGACAAGCTCTCCGATGACGTGGATAGCGACACCGTGTGGGTAGATAATATCTGTCTCTCAGAGGCTATCAAAAAGCTTTCAAAGCGAGAGATGAGCATAATTGATATGCGCTTCTATAAGGGACGAACCCAGATGGAGATTGCCGAGGAGATCGGCATAAGCCAAGCCCAGGTCTCCCGTTTGGAAAAGGCAGCAGTTGATAAGCTCCGTAAGTATATGCAATAACCTTGAAGTCATGCATAATCAGAAAGTATGTAAAAAAGTAAGTATATATAATGATCCGAATGTATATGAAAAAACGTAGTTACATGTAATAACTCAAAATCATATATAAGAAAAAACAACCTGCGTTCTGTCACCGTCCAACAACTGTGTCGTTGGAAAACGCAGGTTATTTTCTTTGAAATGTAAAATATAATTTACTTTTTTGAATTATTTGACCATCAATTCAGAGATGAGCTCGCAAAGCTCTGCGGTGTCTTCGACATCTACTCCTGCGATAAGGCAGCTTTCTGCGAAGAGCAGCTTCGCATATTTTTTCAGCATATCTTTATCGCTTTCATAAAGCTCGATTAACTTATCTTTAATGGGATGCTCCGTGCTGATCTCCATAACCAGGCTCGCCTTGGGCGCGTCCTTTGCCCCGGGCATCTTGCTCAGCACCTTCTCCATTCCGAGAGTAAGCTCGCCCTCGCTTGAAAGGCAAGCTGGATGCTTTTTCAATGAGGATGTGAATCTCGCCTCGCCGATTTTTCCTACAGCATCTTTGATGAACTGAAGAAGCTCCGCATTGTCTTCGTTAGCCTTTTTTGCTCGTTCCTTTTCCTCATCGGTGCCAAGCTCCAAGGCCTCTGCGGTAACGTTCTTGAACTCCTTACCCTCGTACTTATCAAGCACCTTGAGCGCAAACTCGTCAACCTCGTCCGTAAGGTAGAGAACCTCATAGCCGCGCTCTTTTACCGAGTCAACCTGAGGCAAAAGCTCGATTTTCTCAAGGTTCTCTCCGGTGGCATAGTATATAGCCTCCTGCTCGTCCTTCATTCCATCAACGTACTCCTTAAGAGTAACGTACTTTTTCTCGTTTGAAGAACGGAAAAGCAGAAGATCCTTCAAGGTATCCTTGTGCATACCAAAGTCGGAATAAACGCCGAACTTCAGCTGAAGCCCGAAGGCGTCGAAAAGCTTTTCATACTTCTGCCTCTCGGTGTTAAGCATCTTTTCAAGCTCACCCTTTATCTTTTTCTCGATCGCCTTTGCGATAACCTTCAATTGTCTATCGTGCTGAAGCATTTCGCGGGAAATGTTGAGTGATAGATCCGCGGAATCCACAAGCCCCTTCACAAATCCGAAGTAGTCGGGCAAAAGATCGGAGCATTTTTCCATAATCATAACTCCCGAGGAGTAAAGCTCGAGGCCCTTTTCGTATTCCTTGGTATAGTAATTGTAAGGCGTATGCTGAGGTATAAACATCAGCGCGGTATAAGTTGCAGTACCCTCAGATTTTTGAGTGATAACCTTGGCGGGAGCTTCGAAATCGTAGAATCTCTCGCGGTAGAATGCTCTGTAATCCTCCTCACTCACCTCAGATGCAGGTCTCTTCCAGATAGGCACCATGCTGTTAAGAGTTTCCTTCTCGGTGTACTCTGTTTCACCTTCGCCCTCCTCTGCCTTTTTCGCGCGTGTAACGGGCATTATTATGGGGTATCTGATGTAGTCAGAATACTTTTTAACAAGCGATCTGATTTTATACTCTTCAAGAAAATCCGAGTATTTTTCATCCTCTGTGTCAACTTTTGTTTGCAAAACAATAGTAGTTCCGTGATTTTCAAGCTCCATCTCCTCGATGGTATATCCGTCAACTCCGGTGGATTCCCAAACGTGTCCCACCGTCTCGCCATAGGGCTTTGAATAAACGGTGATCTTATCGGCAACCATAAATGCAGAGTAGAATCCAACGCCAAACTGACCGATAATATCAACGTCGTCCGCATCGTTTCCGTCACGCTTAAAATCAAAGGATCCGCTCTTCGCAATAGTTCCAAGATTATTTTCAAGCTCCTCCGCGCTCATACCGCAGCCGTTATCGGATATAGTGAGCGTGCCTGCCAGCTTATCGGCTTCAATGTGTATTCTGTACTCCGAGCGAGCCTGCTTTACCGTATCATCGGTCAGTGAACGGAAATATAGCTTATCCAGAGCATCGCTTGCATTGGAGATCAGCTCCCTGAGGAATATCTCCTTATGGGTATAAATAGAGTTGATCATCATGTCGAGCAGCTTTTTCGATTCGGTTTTGAATTGTTTTTTCTTCATTATAATTATATATACTCCTTTTTCGGATATTTTTCGTCGTTTTTTAGCACTCTCGAATTGCGAGTGCTAATCTATTATAGCATTTCCCCTAAAAAAAGTCAATACTATGCCGCCTGATATTTTGTAAACAAGTTGTAAACGTGGTTATTTAGTGCAAAATCACCAAAAACAGAGCTAAAAAACAGTAAGATATGCACAAAGTATAAAAAAACGAAAAAATCAAAAAAAACTTTTAAAAACCCCTTGACATTTCGGAAAAAATATAGTATAATAGTCAAGCCGACTTTGGAGCGGCAATTGATCATTGAAAATTGAACAACGAAGAAAAAAGAATTTAAGCACTAATTTGTGCAAATTCTCGTTAATGAAACACATTGAGAAACTCAAAAAGTAAAAAGAAGCTAAGATAAATAGCTCTGAAAAAGGTTTTGAGTCTTGGGGCAGAAGCTCCGGGATTTAAGATATAATTTTTTAGAGAGTTTGATCC
>JAZTXP010000049.1:0-44155 GCA_045636465.1 Eubacteriales bacterium | reverse complement strand
TAGATGTAAGCACAGTAATGTGTTCAGTTGAACGATACTAATTGACCGAGGGCTTGAACTGTTGTTTTGCTAACAAAACTCAGATTCAGGTTCGCTAAAAAATCCTTGAGCTTCGTTTCTTATTAACTCTTGTTCGGTTTTCTATGAGCATTGCTCATAACACTGATTAATTACCGTATTCCTACTTAGCTCAGTCGGTAGAGCGCATGACTGTTAATCATGATGTCGCTGGTTCGAGCCCAGCAGTGGGAGCCAGCACCCTTAGCTCAGTTGGTAGAGCAACTGACTCTTAATCAGTGGGTCCAGGGTTCGAGTCCCTGAGGGTGCACCAAAAAAGTCGTATCGTTTCGATACGACTTTTTTTATCCAAGTCGCAAGACTTGGTATATCATCCGTATAAAACGAGATATCTCGTTTTATACGAGTATATCATCAATAACGGCTCGCCGTTATTGTATATCATCACGCTTTAGCGTGTATATTTCTGCGACTTGATGATATGCAATTTCTTCGAAATTGATGTTATACAACACTACGTGTTGATGATATACAAGGCATACGCCTTGATTTTGATTAGACTTTATGATATAATACACTTAAAGAGGTGATATTATGCCAAAGAACTATTTGCTCATATATTCAGAACAGCTTGCAACCGATATAGAATTGCTTTGTCAAAATATAAAAATGCCTTCAAATACTTTGTTTCAAATACGCAAAAGCTCAAGCAGTATTTATGCTAATATACGCGAAGCAAATTACGGACAAAGTAAATCAGATATGGTTTCAAAATTTGAAATTGCTCTCAAAGAATGCAGCGAAACAGAAGGTTGGATAAGACTATTATTTAACACAAACGCTATAGACGAAGAAGCCTTCAAAAAGTATCGTAATCTTTGCGGTAGAATCAGACGTATGCTCATTGCTAGTTGTAAAACGCTCAAGGAAGGTGTATGATGAAGCCTTTATGTAAAAAAATATACCTTGATAAAATAGTTGAAATTATTATATTGATCATTGGAACGGTATTTGACATTCTTTTCGTGATCAATATGGGGGACGACCTCTTTTTGCTAGTTGCCATAATACCATTATCGGCAATGTTAGTATATTTTTTAATAGATTCTACCTATTGGATTTTTCAGCCTGATGTGTTAATTTATCAATATGAAACCGGAATAATAATCGGTCGAAATAAAAAAATCGAATATACGTCAATTCAGCGAGTTTATTTCAAAAATTACATACGCAAAAAACGCAGAGATGACTATTACAAAGATACTTACAGCGGAATAATCTATATAGAACTGAAGTCCGGTAAAATATATAAGATAAGAAATGTGTTTTATCCTTTAGAGGCAGTAGATGCAATTTCTCGTATAAAACAACAGAAAAAATACAGGTAGTTGACATTTTATTACCTGCATATCATAAAGCTTGAATCTGCAGTTAAAATCGAGATCATTAGAATTTTGCACTTTTTGAAAGACCGTTTTCGAACGGTCTTTTTTCTATCCAATCCGAAGGATTGGTATGTAATCTCGCCGTAGGTGAGTATGTAATCGCCGTAGGCGTATGGCATCACGCATAGCGTGCATTTCTCCTTCGGATTGATGCTATGCATCACTTCGTGATGATGCCATACAAGGCTTACGCCTTGATTCCATACTGCAGGCAAACTGCAGATCACATACACGCCTTTGGCGTGATTTGTACGAGTTGTATTTGACCTATAGCCTCAAAAAAGTCCAAGTCGTAAGGCTTGGATTTTTCTTTGCGGATGAGATTGGATGGTTTTTCAAAAAATACATTTTAACTAAAACGGAATAAATAAGGTAAAAGTGTGTTAAATGTAAATAATTGTTTGTAAATATGCGGCATTTAGAAGATAATTGATCCATCGCGAATATATAGGTGATCTCTAAAATCTCAAAATAGTTGATATGAGTATAAAAACAGGTTATTGATATGC
This sequence comes from Eubacteriales bacterium, assembly GCA_045636465.1. Lineage (GTDB taxonomy): Bacteria > Bacillota > Clostridia > Oscillospirales > CAG-272 > UBA1740. The sequence continues at coordinate 42,183 of JAZTXP010000049.1, read as the reverse complement.
GCGGGGCTATGTGATATAATAAAAGCGTAAAATCTCGATAAAAGAGGAGAAAACTATGAACATTGGCGCGAGAATAAAAAAGCTGAGGAATAAGGCGGGTATGACTCAGGATCAGCTTGCGGGGAGGCTGGGGATTTCAGGCCAGGCGATTTCTAAGTGGGAGACGGGAGTGACTATGCCTGACATAAGCCTTTTGCCGGAGCTGGCAGGAGAGCTTGGAGTCAGCATAGACGAGCTATTTGACCTGACGGTAGAGCAGAAGATGCACAGGATAGAGATGCGGATCGAGCGAGAGGACATCTTCTCGCCTGAACTGTTTTCCGAATACGATGAGTACCTGAAGGGTCAGTTGGAGAATTAAAAATACAGAATGAAAAGCATCAGCCTTCTGGCTGATCTCTACCATCACCGAATGGAGAGCGATGCTAAGATGGTGAGCCGATATGCCAGAGAGTCGATTGAGGCTGATCCCGGCGTTAAGGATTGCCAGTGGCTACTATGCAAGGCAGAGGGGGCGGTCACGTGGGACTGGAATGTGTCCAACCACGCGAAGGTTATTGATTTCTACAGTAGCATAATAAAAAGAGATAAGAATAGCCCCAAAACCGCATCGCCGTATTATTATCTCATAGACAATCTTATCGCAGATCACCGTACGGCGGAGGCGCGCAAATATCTGGAAGAATACAGCAGATTACCCGATCACAAGCCTGCTATGGTGCCGATTTACAAGGCTCATATTGCCCTTGCCGAGTATAACGAGGCTGAGGCAGAGAGGATCATCACCAAGGCAGAAGAAGAGTTCGCAGAGGATAAGGTCTTCATCTTCGAGGCGGCACAGTATTACGCTAAGAAGGCAGAGTATGAAAAGGCGATCGGCTTTTATCAGAAGTCCTGGCAGACGGACGAGAAGCCCAGGTATACCGATGCTATGCAAGGTATCTCGCTGATATGAGAGATTATTGGTGACTTCAAAGGCGCGGCAGAGGCTTATGACGAGATTATAAATTGCCTTAAAGCTGAATGGGGATATTCCGACAGCGATAGCGCGGTGGTAGAGGCGAATAAAGAAAAGACGCGTATTCTTGGGAGATTGAAATAAAGTTTTTAGCTTAATAAGCATTGAAATGAAAACTATTGTTGACTTTTTTGTGAGTAACACTGCTTTTTATAAAAAGTAACAAAAAAGAAATAAAAGTAACAAGCGAAAATGTTGACAAAGGCGTCACGAGGTGCTATAATATTCCTCGATGGGAGGGATAGGAAATGATATTCTCAGAAAAGTTAAAGAAGCTGCGATGTGAGCGCGGAATATCTCAGGCGGGGCTGGCAGAGGCATTGCACGTCAGCAGGTCTGCGGTGGCAAAATGGGAAAACGGTCTCGGTATGCCAAGTAAGGAATCTATAGCGATGATCGCGGAATATTTCGGCATAAGCGAGGATGAGCTTGTTGTAAAAGAAGGAGATCACAAGACCGAAAAAATGTCCGAGAAGGATAAAAGGGTTATAATCAGAGCGGCTATAATATCTGTGAGCTTGGCAATAGTCCTTACCATTATGGGTATCTTCATCGAGCCGATTGGGCAGATAATTTCCTCCGGCGGCGTTCACGCAAGTCTCATTATCATAAACGTTGCAAATATTTTGAGAATCCGCGCACAGAGAAAAAAGGAAGAAGAGAACAAAAATGAGGACGGCAAATGAGCTGTGCTTTAATATAGAGGGGTGCATATCAGTGCGGCACCCTCTTTTTTCTTATTGATTTATTTTTTTATTTGTGCTATAATTTATATATAGTATTTTTGAGGTGCGGCTTATGAAATTTATTGAATACGGAAAAGAGAATAGCAATGCTTTGATCCTTCTACATGGAGGTGGACTTGGCCCGTGGAGCTATGCTGCTGCGGCAGAGAGACTAGCCGATGAATTCCACGTAATCGCGCCGACTCTTGACGGACACGGAGATGCCGAGCATCCCTTCGAGGGAATAGAGGTGAATGCCGAGAGGATCATAGAGTATATAGATCGCGAGCTTGGTGGCAGAGCTTTCTTGATCAGCGGCCTTTCGCTTGGCGGTCAGATCCTTTGCGAGATGCTTGCTCGTCGCCCTGATATATGCGAGGTAGCAATCGTTGAGAGCGCATCGGTTATTCCTATGCCAGGCTTTATTCGATCGCTGATAAAGCCGTCGGTGGAGATGTGCTATCCTTTGATCAATAAAAAATGGTTTGCAAGGATGCAGTTCAAATACCTTAGGATCAGAGAAGATCTATTCGACGATTACTATCGTGATACGTCGAAAATTGGGCGCGAGGATATGTCGGGCTTTATAGGCGCGAGTATATCATACTCCTTGCCCGAGTCAATATCTATGACTAAAGCGCACGTAATAGTTGTTGCCGGATCTCGGGAGGAAAAATCTATTTTACGTTCCGGCAAAATGATCTGCAAAGCTATCCCTTCATCGGAGCTTGTTATTAAAGAGAAGCTTTATCACGGCGAGTGGTCAATTAATCTTTATGATGAATATGCGGATTACGTTAAGAGCGTTTTGCTGAGACACTAAACTGTATAAAATGAAAATAATTATTTACATAAAAGGGGAATATTGAGATGAACTGTAAAAATACTGAATATAAGATTTATAAAATTTCCGAGGTTTCGGAGAGGATCGACGAGGCGGCAGAGTGGTTTCATTCCAAGTGGGGCGTGCCGAAGGAGGCGTATCTTGAAAGCATGGAGGATGCAACACGCACAGGGGCTTATCCCGAGTGGTACATCGCGTGTCTTGGAGACGGTCAGATAATAGGTGGTCTCGGCGTTATTGAAAACGACTTCCACGATAGGACAGATCTTGCGCCAAACGTTTGCGCGGTGTTTGTTGAGCCTGATTACAGATGTCAAGGCATCGCGGGTGCACTTCTCAACTTCGTTTATGAGGATATGAAGGCTCGCGGAGTTTCACCGATCTACCTTCTGACCGACCACGATTCCTTCTACGAGAGATACGGCTGGGAGTTTTACTGTATGGCGCAGGGCGACGGCGAGGATGAGCCCAGCAGACTTTATATTAAAAGATAAAATGAAAAAGATACTTTCAGAGACCGAGAGGCTGTACCTTCGCGAATATACGCAGGATGATTTTGTGGGCCTTCGGAATATAATTTCCGACGAGGAAACGATGAAATATTATCCTCGGCCTTATGACGAGGCAGGGGTGCAGAGATGGCTGGATTGGAGCTTCGACAATTATAAAAAACACGGATTCGGTCTTTGGGCGATAGAATTGAAGGCTACGGGAGAGTTTGTCGGTGATGCGGGGATAACTCTTCAGCATATTGATGGCCAGTGGTTGCCCGAGATCGGCTATCACGTGAACAAGAGCTTTTGGCGAAGAGGTATTGCCTCAGAGGCGGCGCGCGCCGCTAGGGACTGGGCGTTTATGAATAGAGATTTTCCTGCGCTTTATTCATATATGACCGTGGAGAATATCCCTTCCCAAGCTACGGCGAGAAGCCTTGGTATGACCAAAACCAAGGAATATATTGACGGTGAGGAAACACTTGCGGTGTGGCGTATTACCAGAGAAGAGTGGGAAAAGAGTAGAAAGATTCTTTAACGTGATTTTGCGTATATTTGAGTTGGCTGGAGAATAAAAACGCAATTTTTTCATAAAAAAAGCCCTCGCAACCAAAAGTTGACGGATAGTTGGTGGTTTTTTGACGATCTTTTTGCTAGAATGAAGGAGCAAATGGGGCAGAGACTTCGGATTTTACGGCTATGCTCCTTATGAAAAAACGGAGGTTCAGTTAATGACAATAGGCAGTCGCATTGCGAAATGCAGAAAAGAAAAAAATCTCTCCCAGGAATATATCGCGGAAATGCTGGAGGTATCCCGCCAGGCGGTGTCAAAGTGGGAGTGTGATCTCACCGAGCCTGATACAGGCAATCTCATTGCTCTTTCAAATCTTCTCGGGGTCAGCGTTGAATATCTTGCTAAGGGTGAGACGGCGGAAAAGGCGGTTTTGGTGGAGAAAAATCTTCCTACGCTGAAAATTATAGGTATAATACTCATTGCGTTAGGTGGACTCTCATGTATTATGGGTGTTATCACACCCCTGATGCTCAGCGTCGGTGCGATAGCCGTTTTCTTTGGCATTTTTATCTTGCTTCTTCAAAAGGAAGGGCTTGTACTGGGCTTATCTACAGTAGTGCTTGCCATTTCTTTATTTTTAATACAAGGATTTACAGGTGGTGTTGATACGCCTATAATGCTTCTTATATTGTCCATCTCCGTAGTTTTACCTATATTGGTATGGGGAATAATAAAAATTGTTAAAAAAGCAAAAAACAAAGAGTTGCCTAAGGTAGAAGATATCAAGAATCTTATTAATAAAAAGAGTATTATAATAACTATAGTTGTCATTTTGGGCATAATAGCCACTATTGTTTCGGGAATTTTGGTTTCAAACGCAAGAGAAAAGGCGTTTAGAAAGGCTACATGGTTCAGTGAAGAATATCTTAGTGAATGTGACCTTGAAGGGATACCTCGTATCGGCGGAGAGTATAAGGCTAAGATTGGCGAAAGTAAGGTTCTTGTAGAGATGAAGTCCCAAGAAAATTTTGAAATGTACGTAGAAGCCCATCTTCTCTGTATGTACCTTAGTGAGAGGCACTTCAGGCATCTCGGATCTCGTGGGCAGATACTTTCCTGCGATAAGAGTATTTTCACCTATGAGCTTGTTCACGGCAAGAATATCTCGGATTTCCGTAAAGAGAACGGTGAATATGTTTTTGTAGTAAGCAATACCAGGGCTAATTTTGGCAAGGTAGATGCCACGGTGATACACCTCAGATGGGTTGGAAATCAGAGCATTACGGTGGAGGGAAAGCCGGTTTCATATAACGTTATTATGTCGATCTATCCCGATAGTCACGAGGAGTCTTACGCCATCCGCTCGCTTGCTACCTATAACATAAGCTACGAGGGCGATACCTCTATTTATTACAGCGCGCCGCCTATGACCGCTATTGCTTCCAATACCGTGGTGCTGAGAACTCACTCTATTTCGGGAGCGGAGATTGTTTTGTATGCCAACGGTGAGAGGATCGAGAAAACATACTCAGGCGAGAAATACTCCGAGCATACCCTTGTTATGCCTAACCAAAACGTAACTATTACTGCCGAGATAGTAGGCGATGGGGCTGATGAGCCTACGGTAGACAGCCTCAGATATTACGAGGGATGGCTTACAGGGCTTACAGCGGCAGAGGTTGCGGAAATAAAAATATGTAAAATTTATGATGAGACACTTTGGGATGAGCCGTTTTCTTACATTAAAAGCACAGATGATAAAGAGATAATTGGCGAGGTGCTGCTTCGTTATCAGAATATGGTTATGCATGACGCCTCAGATGGGTGGCTGCCGGCGGATGGCGCAGGGGAGATCACGGCAGTTTTTACTTTAAGCAACGGCGACAGTCATAGTATCAATTTCATTGATCGTCACTATAAGACGAAGGACGGTGTGTATTACAGTGTGAATACTATCCCCGCGCTGGATACATACGACGGCGTTAGATCTACGTTCAGTCTTTTAGTGAACGAGGATTCATATACTGTTTATTCTATGGACAATACTGCGGTGTCTGTGATTTCGGGGCTTCGCGAGGCAGAGTTTTCTGATTATCTTGGTTCAGAGGATTATAGCCGTGAGGATTACCTCTATTACATTGAAACCGAGGTGGGGGTTATCTACGTTTGCAGTGATACTGTCTTTAAGTTCATTCCTACGTCATCCTCTGTTCCTTTTTGCTTGGAGCTTTGCGGCATAAGCTTTGGAGAGCTTATTAACGTGCCCGTAGAATAATGATCTATAAAATTTAACAACTAAAATTGAGGAGTATCCCGCGCGTTTTTGGCGTGAGATACTCTTTTTACTTTCCTTTGTTCAAAAGCGCTTTTTTGTAGTGCGATTTTTTGAAGCAAAGGCAAAGAAAGAAAAAAACTGAATTTTGTATTGACATTTTTTCTCACATATCGTATCATTATAGGAAGAACGGTGATTTTTTGAAAAATGGCGATAAATCCTGAAAAAATCGGCTATTTTGCTCTAAAAATCCAATTTGCAACCGCCGGTTGACAAATAGTTGGTAGAAAATCCCGAGTTTTTGTGTTAAAATTGAATTGGAAAAGGGCGAGGGAGCTCTGAATTTGACCCGCTTTTTTCTGAGACCAAAGGATTTGGAGGTTAACTTTTATGACTGCAGGTGAACGCATTTACAAATGCAGAAAGGCGAAAAAATTATCCCAGGAATACGTTGCAACTATTCTCGGAGTGTCACGCCAGGCGGTTTCCAAGTGGGAAAACGATCTTTCGGTGCCTGATACGGTAAATTATATCAATTTAGCCAAGATTTTTGGCGTAAGCGTTGAATATCTTGCCTTCGGCGAGGACGACGGCCCAAGCGGAGAGAAGATTTCTGTTCTCACAGAGGAGCTTGTACCCCAAAAAGAGGCAGATGAGCCCGAGGAAGAGGAAAAAGAGAAGCCTGTGATTATGATTTTTATTGGATTGTTGCTGTTCTTCATAGGTGTTGTTGTAATTCTGTTCTCAATTTTGTTCATTGAATCATTCTTTTTGTTTATGATAGGAGTTCTGGCTATTGTTCTGGCAAAAAAGGCCATACTTGACTAAAAGCACGAAAAAAGAAAAGTAAAGTTTACATATTGAAGTTCGTGGAGGTAAAATATGAAAAGATTTTTAAGAATTGCAGTAGCGATTTTTCTGGTTGCAGTTCTTCTTTCGGAAATTGTATCTTGTGCTGTAAATATATTTGGGCCCGGGGATGAAGATATTGTCTCGACGGTTTGTGAGATTGTTTCTGTGGATGAAGACCTGTTTGACGCGTCGCAGCAAGAGGGCTACGATAGGCGTGAGTGCTACTACGTGAATGCTCGCCCTGTAGGCAGAGGTAATAATGAAGAGCTTATTCTTTATACCGTGAACTGCGATACTGATATGGACTCGGAGTTTAGCAGGGATAGATCGAAAATCTCCGAGCTTCAGATTGGCGCAGTTGTTGAGATTACGCACACATATAAAATATCCCGCTATAGCGACCGCTTGCCAAACGATGAAAGAAACCACTATCTTTTTGGCTACGAGGCATTTTCTATAAGGCTATACGAGGGTGAGTATAGAGGCCGCCAGACTGTTTTGCAGCGGAATAGAGAATTTTCCCCTCTTTCAATAGCCGAATCGTGGATAACCTCTTATGGCGGCACAGGACATGTTATGGTTGTTACTCATGTTGCCAAAGTGACCTCTCCGTTGAACGGATATATTGTTTACGGCGAAGACCATTATATCGAGGTTTATTGGATTGGCGCGGGATTGTTAATGGATTCTGCCACAAAGCGCGCTCTTGATTCTGGCGCTGTGGGATACTCTCTGAAAATTTTCAGCGAGAGTAATCGCCCATTTAACAACATAAGTGCAAAGCAATGCGTGCGTATTGAAATGGTGTCGAACTTTGATAGTAATAAAAAGTATCATGAGTATGATATATCAGAGTTTGTCGGCGAGAAAAAGATTTTGGTAACGTCGGATAAATTCCACGGCCAAAAAGTGTATTATTACATCGAGCTTGAATCCGGAGAGGTGGTAGCGTCCTTTGCGGAAAATGAGAAGGATGGATATACAGAGCTTAGCTGCGTTATGGCAAATGGCGAGAGCGCTAAAGGCGAGCTTCCTATTGGCGGCTTCGCGGGTGATATTTATTTCTCCCTGGAAAACACGGGCGACGTACCGGCTGCCGGAAGATTGATAGTATCACTTGAGCCTCTCGAGAGACTTGAAGATCGCGGAGCTTTGGAATTGAGATAAAGGAGAGGATAATATGACTAAAAAGAAAATAAAGCTTTCAACAACAAATCTCGTTATAATCATTTTGATAATTTCTATAGCGCTGATCGGCATAAAAGAAACTTACGACGGTATTCAGTATAAAAAGACCGACACGATCGTAGGTGAGATAGTTTATATCAAGGACGGCTTGACGGCACCCAAAGGAGAAAAACGCAAGATTTACCTACATATCCGCCCAATCGGGCAGGATGATGGCGTGCTTTTTCCTTTCACGTTTACAAATAACAGTACACCAGAATCGGAATACAGCGTAAATATCAGCGATATGCCCGAGTTTACTGTTGGTAATGTAGTTGAGATCGAATACAGAATTTCAGATGTCAAGTATCTTTCCGGAAAGGAAATTATATCGATCAGGAGCGTTGAGGCTTCGGAGGATATGGACTATAGCGTAGAGCTTGTGAAGAATGAAAAATATCGTCTTTTAAGCAAAAACAGCGGACTCGCTACTACCGGTACGGTTCATTCCGTAGTGCGCATGGAGGGGTATGGCGGATATCTTGTATACACTCTTACTACTTGGGGTGAGAAGGGTAAGCTTATCGCATTTTGGATTGATGATGAGATAGTATCATTGGTAGGTGACGATATCAAAGAGGCCCTTAAATCGGGATGCTTTGACGGCGAGGTTCTTCTCAATCTTCCTGTTGATGAGCAGGTGGATGTTTTCACAAATTACGAGTGCACAGTAGCGTACGGAATCAGATACCTCAGAGTTAAATAAATTAAATTAGGAGGCAAAATGAGTATAGGTCAGCGCATTGCAGAATGCAGAAAAAATAAAAATATATCCCAAGAGGAGTTAGCCGAGAGACTGGGCATCTCCCGTCAGGCGGTGTCAAAGTGGGAGTGTGATCTCACCGAGCCCGATACCTACAATATGATACAGCTTTCAAAGGTTCTCGGCGAGGACGTGGGGTACCTGGCTTGCGGCAACGAGTCGGCGATCTCCGCTCCCACAGCCGAGCATATTCCGGAAGAGAAGCCCGAGGATGAGGTAGAGGATTCGGGGGAGGATGACTCCGAGGAGAGGGAAGTGCGGGATAAAAGAAAATTCTGGGGATTCATTCTTTTTGTATTGGGACTTATCTCCATCGTCAGATTCTTCAATCCCGGGATGGAATCCCGGTTGGATGTGTGGGCAAGGATAATCTTGTTTATGATCATATCCATCCCCTGCATATTCGGGCTGAAGCTGCTGTTTGAAAATCGGGATAGGTGAGGCGGCTTTGACCGCGGATGAAAGACGGCGCCAGTAAGGTGAGCGGGGCGCAAAAAAACTCGCAAGCCCCCGATTGATGTGACTCGGTGCGCCGTTTCTTCTGAAAACTCGACAAATGTTTCGCTTTTATAAAAATCGCAAAAACGGTGCTAAAAAATACCACGCATAGAAAAAAGCGTGGTATTTTTTGTGTAAAATGACAAGAAAAAAACGCTCTGCCACGCTTTTTCTTATCCCGAAAAATTGCTAACAAATTTTAGGGTCGAAAAGGCACATTTTTTTGTTTAAAATGTCAAGGCTCGTTTTGTAAACAAAACACTACATCTAGTTTTTACCCCTTGACAACAACACAAAATATGGTATAATAGTGGTACTTATTCTTATTTTAGAAAGGAGAAAAATATGAAGCTTATTAAGCGCAACGGATCCGAGGTCGTCTTTGATTCAGATAAGATATATATGGCTATAGCGAAGGCAAATATGGCAGTTGACGAGATGGATAGAATCTCCGATCGTGAGATCCGCCGCGTTACCGATAAAGTTACTAAAAAATGCGATAAAATGAAGAGAGCCGTTGGCGTTGAGGAGGTTCAGGACCTTGTAGAGCGCGAGCTTATGGCTACCGGCAACTTCACACTCGCTAAAACATATATAACCTACCGCTATACCAGAGAGCTTGTTCGTAAGTCCAATACCACAGACGATAAGATCCTTTCGCTCATCGAGTGTAATAACGAGGAGGTAAAGCAGGAGAATGCCAACAAGAATCCCACCGTCAACAGCGTTCAGCGCGACTATATGGCAGGCGAGGTTTCCAAGGACATTACAAGAAGAATCCTTCTTTCTCCCGATATCGTTAAGGCTCACGAGGAGGGTATAATTCACTTCCACGATGCGGACTATTTCGCCCAGCACATGCATAACTGCGACCTTGTCAACCTGGAGGATATGCTTCAGAATGGCACCGTTATCAGCGGAACTATGATCGAGAAGCCTCATAGCTTTTCCACCGCTTGTAACATTGCAACGCAGATCATAGCTCAGGTTGCGTCTAACCAATACGGCGGTCAGTCTATCAGCCTCACACACCTTGCTCCCTTCGTCAACATCAGCCGAAAGAAGATAAAAAAGGCTGTTACCGAAGAGCTTGAAGGTCTTGGCATCACCGATGAGGAGAGCATCTCCCGTATCACTGAAAAACGCCTTCGCGAGGAGGTAAACCGCGGCGTTCAGTGCATTCAGTACCAGGTTGTAACCCTTCTTACCACCAATGGACAAGCCCCCTTCATCACCATCTTTATGTACCTCGGCGAGGCGAAGGACGAGCAGGAAAGAGCTGACCTTGCTATGATCATCGAGGAGGTATTGGAGCAGAGATATAAGGGCGTTAAGAATGAAAAGGGCGTTTGGATAACTCCCGCCTTCCCCAAGCTCATCTACGTTCTGGAGGAGGATAATATCCGCCCTGATTCGAAATATTATTACCTTACAAAGCTTTCCGCAAAATGCACCGCAAAGCGTATGGTTCCCGATTATATCTCAGAGAAGATAATGCTTCAGAATAAGATCGACAAGAACGGCGACGGTCATTGCTATACCTGTATGGGATGCCGCAGTTTCCTTACTCCCTACGTGGACGAGAGTGGCAAGCCTAAGTATTACGGTCGCTTCAATCAGGGCGTTGTAACCGTAAACCTTGTGGATATCGGTCTTTCCGCCAAGGGCGATATGGAGGAGTTCCGCCGTATCTTTGACGAGAGAATGGAGCTTTGCCACAAGGCTCTCAGAGCAAGACATGAGCGCCTTCTCGGCACACTTTCCGATGCCGCGCCCATCCTTTGGCAGTACGGTGCGCTGACAAGACTCCCGAAGGGCGAGGTTATAGATAAGTACCTCTACGGTGGTTATTCCACCCTTTCTCTCGGATTCGCGGGACTTTGGGAGTGCGTTATGGCGCTTTCCGGCAAGAAACTTACCGAGCCCGAGGGCGAGGCTCTTGGCCTTGAGATAATGAGAATGCTCAATTCCTACACCGCAAAGTGGAAGGCGGCGGAGAATATCGATTATTCTCTCTACGGAACGCCCCTTGAGTCCACAACGTATAAGTTTGCCAAGTGCCTTCAGAGCCGCTTTGGTATCATCGAGGGCGTTACCGACAAGAGCTATATCACAAACTCTTATCACATTCACGTAACAGAGGAGATCGATGCCTTCACAAAGCTCTCCACAGAGTCGAAGCTCCAGCTTCTTTCTCCCGGCGGAGCAATTTCCTACGTCGAGGTTCCCGATATGCAGAATAACCTTGATGCGGTTCTCGGAATTATGGAATATATCTACGATAATATTATGTATGCCGAGCTGAACACCAAGAGCGACTATTGCCAGGAGTGTGGCTATGACGGCGAGATTGCTATCGTTACGGACGAGGATAATAAGCTCGTTTGGGAATGCCCCAATTGCAAGAACCGCGATCAGTCCAAGATGAACGTTGCCCGCCGTACCTGCGGCTACATTGGCACCCAGTATTGGAATCAGGGCAGAACCGAGGAGATCAAGGAAAGAGTTTTGCACCTTTAATTAAGATGAACTTTATCCGTAAAAAGAACGGATATAAAGAGCCCCCTCACTTTTGCCGTAAAATACTTTCGGCTATAAAACCAACACAGACATAAAGTATTTTAACATCTAAAAACAAAATCACAAATAAAAAACGGCGCAGATGAGTTTTAACTCAAATACGCCGTTTTTGTAAACTAATATTTGCAAATAAAAGCAACCTGACGTAAAAATCAGGTTGCTTTTTGCGGTTGGTTGATGTCGTTTTTATCGCCAGACTGCAATGTTGCCATTCTCGTCGTAGTGCCAGAAGTAGCCGTCTGTTGTGGGAGTGCTTTCGCTGTAATAGTATATATCGGCCCAATTAAACTCTCCTCTGTCGATATTGTCCATCTCATTCCATTCAGCTTCTGTTCCACCGAAGTATACTCCAAATACTGAAATATCATTGAAGGCTGCACCGCCGATGAACTCTATGTCTTTTGGAATGTATATATATGAAACACTGATGCTGTAAAATGCCCAGTTACCAATGTATTTGAGGTTTTTGGGCAGTATAAGAGTTCCATCAGGGCCGGCTTCGTAGAATGCAAGATCTCCGATAGCGACTACGCTATCCGGAATGACGATCTTGTCAATGTCTCTGCAATAACCGAAAGCAAATCCGGCGATGGTGGTTGTTCCTTCTTTAATGATTACATCGCCTTTATAGTCCATCTTAGCCTTAAGAAAATGTGTTCCGAGGTATAATACTCCATCTTCCCAGTTAGCTTCATTATTAGAGTAGCCGGTATACATAAAGGCTTGGTCGCCGAGAATGGTGTGGGAAGGAACTGTAATGTCGTTAAGCTCGAGGCAATAGTTAAAAGCGAGAGCGCCTATTTTCTGAACACTTTCGGGAATTTCCACGGCTTGAATAGCGCAATTTGAGAAAGCATAATCACCAATGATCTCAAGAGTGGAATTTTTTTCAAAATTAAGATTTATTAATGCACTGCAGCTGTGGAATGCGTACCCCTCAACTTCTTTTATACCGTTGTGAATTGTAACGGATGTGATGGTGGTGTTGCCCTTGAATGCTTCGGATTTAATCTTGGTTACGGGCGCGCCCTCGTATACCTTTGCGAAGTTAATAACGGTTTCGGTTCCCTCGTATCCTATAACCGTAGCGTGAGTTGCATCCGCGGAAATCTCATAGATGATTCCCTCGGTGGGGTCGGGTTCCTTTTCGGGTTCGGGTGGATCCTTGATAAAGTCACAGGACGAAAGCGCTAAAATCAACGTCAAAGATAAGATGGCTGTTAAAAGTTTTTTCATTAATGTTTCCTCCTATTTTACGTAGCGGCTTTGGTAGGGATAGTGATGCCGCTATTATATTTTTCCCCATATACAGTATAACACAAGGCTTACTCTTTGTCAATAGCGGATCGCTGCTTTTCGGCGCGCTGAGAGGCGCTAATTTTGAACGTACCGTTAATTTGCAAGCGGAGGCGCAAAAGGTCTTGAAAAATCCTTATTTATGTGGTAAAATTATTGTAGAAAAAAACAGAGGTGAGAAAATGAAGATTTCCGATATTTTAGCTTCGGGGAAGCGCACGCTTTCCTTCGAGGTTTTTCCGCCAAAAACTATAGATAAATTTGACTCCGTCCTTTCTGCAGCGGAGGAGATAGCGAAGCTTTCTCCCTCCTTTATGAGCGTAACCTACGGCGCGGGGGGTGGCACCTCGGCTTATACCGCCGAGATCGCATCGAGACTTGCCGGCTTCGGCGTGACGCCTCTTGCGCATCTCACCTGCATTTCATCCACAAGAGCGAGGGTTGCCGAGCTTCTCTCGGATCTTCGCGCGAGGGGTATCGAAAATATCCTCGCCCTCAGGGGAGATATTCCCGAGGGGTTTGACAGAGGCGGCGCGGAGTATAGATACGCCTCGGAGCTTGTAGAGGAAATTCGGAGGTTCGGCGGCTTCTGCATCGGCGGCGCTTGCTATCCCGAGGGGCATCCCGAGAGCAGAACTATCGATGAGGATATAGCCTCCCTCGGTAGAAAGGTATCTGCCGGCGTCGGCTTCTTGACGACGCAGATGTTCTTTGATAACGGCGTTTTCTACCGATTTGCGGAGAGACTTGCGAAGGCGGGGATATCCGTCCCAATCGTGGCAGGCATTATGCCTATTACGAGTATCGCGCAGGTTGATAAAATGATCAGGTTTTCGGGAAGCGCGCTTCCAAAACGTCTTACCGACCTTATCGATCGCTACGGCGGGGACAATGCTTCTATGAAGGAGGCGGGCATCGAGTATGCAACCTGCCAGATAAGAGAGCTTTACGAGGAGGGCTTCGACTATGCCCACGTTTATTCAATGAACAAGCCCTACGTGGCTGAAAAGATTAAGGGTAATCTTGAATTTATGTTATGACCCCCTTGCAAATAAAACACAAGGAGAAAAAGCATGAATCCTATTTATGAAAGAGTTTCCCCTGAGGAGATCTTTATTGACGAGCGCGAGCTTTGGGCGAGGCTCGGCGGCATCGGCGCTATTGATGATGAGAAGATAAGGTCGGTTGTAGCTGAGCTTTCGGGCGTTATGTCTGCCGCATACGTGGCGGACGAGCTGACGGTTGCCGTGAACAACGGCTCTTGCATCTCCACCGACAGAATGACCATTGCGGGGTCTGCCTTTGCTAAAATTGCGGGCGGATGCCATAAGGTTGTTGCGGTGGCGGCGACTCTGGGGGCGGGCGTTGACTTTCTGATACATAAAAAGAGCGTTATCTCGGCTGCTGAGGGATTCATATTCGATGCGGTAGCATCGGCAATGGCGGAGGGGCTTGTTAATCTGGCTAACGTCCGCCTGACCCTAGGTAGGGAGCATACGGGGCGGTTCAGCCCCGGCTACGGAGATATGCCTCTCTCCCTTCAAGGAGAGATAATTACGCTTCTGGATGCGGGGAGAAGGCTTGGGTTGGCCCTTGGAGAAACAAAGCTGATGTCTCCGCAAAAATCAGTTACAGCGCTTATTGGAATAAAATAAAAAATACCAGAAATCACGGCATTTTGGGTACTTTTCCTTTGATAAACCCCATTTTTGGCGGGATTTTTGATAAACATTATAAAATTAAAAATACACATCGGAGAGAATACAGATGGGAAGAAAAATGAATATAAGAGAAGCGATAAGGACGCGCCGTCTGTATTTTGACGGAGGAACGGGAACCGAGCTGATAGCTCGAGGCCTTGGAGTGGGCGAATGCTCCGAGAGCGTGAATTTCACCCGCCCCGACCTGATAGTGGAGCTTCACAGAGCATATATCAATGCGGGAGCGAATATTATCAAGACCAACACCTTTGGTGTGAACTCCCTTAAATATGAAAATTACAGTGAATATATAAAGCGCGCTGTTTGCCTTGCAAAAGAGGCGGTAGGAGACCGCGAAGGCGTTTATATCGCCCTGGATATCGGGCCTACGGGCAGGATGCTCAAGCCCCTTGGCGATCTTGCATTTGAGGATGCGGTGGAAATTTTCGCCAAGAATATAAGGGCGGCAGAAGGCCTGCCTATCGATCTTATCCTTATTGAGACCATGAACGATTCATACGAAACCAAGGCAGCGCTCCTCGCCGCCAAGGAAAACTGCGATCTTCCCGTATTCGTTACCAATGTTTACGATAGGACTGCAAGAACGGTCACCGGTTCTACTCCCGAGGTGATGGCGGCAATGCTGGAGGCGCTGGGCGCGGATGCTATCGGCGCGAATTGCTCCTTTGGCCCGAGAGATATGCTGGACGTGGCAAGGAGGCTTGCCTCCGCAACCCATCTCCCCATCATCATTAATCCCAACGCGGGCTTGCCCGTGACTCGGGGAGGTGTGACGGTGTTTGATGAGAGCCCCGAAAGATTTTCGGAGGTAATGGCGGAAATGGCGGCAATGGGGGCGAGCATTCTCGGCGGATGCTGCGGTACGACTCCCGCGCATATTGAAGCTACGGTTAAGCTGACAAAGGATATTTCTCTTCCCGAGAGCAGAGCAGCGAAGCGCGGCAAGGTGGCATCATCCCATAGGTGCTTCACCCTTGGTGACGAGCCGTTTCTTGTAGGTGAAAGAATCAATCCCACCGGCAAGCCGAGGCTGAAGGAGGCGCTTCTTTCCGGTAACAATTCTTACATTCTCGCAGAAGCAATAAAACAGGAAGAATACCCGATTTGTGGCGTAGATGTAAACTGCGGTTTACCAAAAGTGGACGAAAAGGCAAAAATGAAGGAGCTTGTGCGAGAGATACAATCTGTGATTTCTCTGCCAATTCAAATAGATTCCGGCAATCCTGATGCCATCGAAGCGGCGCTTCGAGTTGCCAACGGAGTGCCTCTTATAAATTCGGTTAACGGCTCGGAGAAGTCACTTTCCGCCGTGCTACCGCTGGTGAAAAAATACGGCGGTGTATGCGTGGCGCTTACCATGGACGAGTCGGGAATTCCCGAGGATGCGGAAGGTCGCGTGGCTATCGCAAGGCGCATTACCGAAAGGGCGGCAAGGCTGGGAATAGGCGCGGAGAGGCTTCTTTTTGACCCCCTTTGCCTCAGCATTTCCACAAATAAAAATTCATATAAAACCACTCTCGCGGCGGTGAAGATGCTCTCGGATATGGGGCTTAACACTACCCTGGGTGTGTCCAATATTTCCTTCGGTATGCCGGAGCGAGAGAGGATAAATTCTGCATTCTTCAGAATGGCGCTTGCGGACGGACTTTCCGCCGCTATTATCAACCCCTATTCCCAGGTCATGATGAGCGCCGTGAATTCCTATCTTTCAGCAAAAAAAGAGGAAAGACTTGATGCTTTTCGCCGCGAGGCAGAGGCAGACCTCCTCGAGGCTATAGCCGATGGGGAGAATCTTTCAAAAAGCGGAGCGGAAAAGCTGGTAAAAAAGACTGCGCAATCTGGCGAAGTGTCGCTGAAATACGCAATTATTAAAGGCCTTCGCGAGGATGCGGCAAGGGTTGCAAGAACTCTTGCAGATAAAAAATCCCCTATGGATATAATTAATGAAGAGATAATTCCCGCCCTGGACGCGGTGGGGGACGGCTACGATAAAAAGGAAATCTACTTGCCCGCCCTCCTTCTCAGTGCCGAGGCGGCCACGTCTGCCTTTGATGCCCTGAAGCCACACATTCCCAAGGGCGAGGCGGCGCAGGGAAAAATACTTCTCGCTACCGTGAAGGGTGATATTCACGATATCGGCAAGAACATCGTCCGCGTGGTTCTGGAGAGCCGTGGCTTCGAGGTCAGAGATCTCGGGCGCGACGTTTCAGTTGAAAGAGTGCTTCAGGCGCTCGGCGAGGCAGAGTATGACCTGCTCGGTCTCTCCGCCTTGATGACTACAACCCTTCCCGCTATGGAAGAGACGGTGAGGGCTGTAAAGGCGACCTATCCTTCTGTCAAAATAATGGTTGGCGGTGCGGTTCTTAATGCCGAATACGCGGCGAGCATTGGCGCGGATTTCTATGGCGCAGACGCACCATCTGCAGCAAAAATCGCAAATGCGGTAATGGAAAAACACAGCAATTAAAGAGAAACTAAAAAGTAACCGTGAGATATAAGTGGCTCAAAAACTAAAAAATGTCAACTTAAATTTACAAAAACAATATAAAAAGCAGGATTTTTTAGAATCCTGCTTTTCTTTTATGATAATAAAATTGTTTTAATTGTTGGATAATAACCGTATGAGGATAAGGAAATTCAGTTGACAAAGCCGATCTTTCTCTTAACCTTGGAGAGAGTCTTTCTTGCGTTGTAAGCCGCGTCTTCTGCGCCTGCCTTCATAACCGCCTCAAGGTGCGCTTTGTCTGCCATAAGTCTTGCAAACTCCTCTCTTACGGGGCGAAGTCCGTCTGCGCAAGCCTCGCCTACCGCAAGCTTGAAATCGCCGTATCCGCGTCCGTCAAACTCGCGCTCGATATCCTCGATGCTCTTACCGGTGAAGGCGCGGTAAATGGTCATAAGGTTAGAAACGCCGGGCTTATCCTCGGAGAATCTTACTGATGCCTCGGAGTCGGTAACCGCCTTCTTGAACTTGCGGATAATATCGTCCTTTGAGTCAAGAATATAAACGCAAGCATTGGGGTTGGGATCGGACTTTGACATCTTGGAGAGGGGGTCTGCCAGCGATGCGATCTTCATTGTATCCTTGGGAATAAAGCCCTCGGGAACGGTGAAGGTGTCACCGTAAATTCCGTTGAATCTCTCGGCGATATCGCGGGCAAGCTCGAGATGCTGTCTCTGGTCGTAGCCTACCGGAACCACGTCGGTCTGGTAAAGAAGAATATCCGCCGCCATAAGGGTGGGGTAGGTGAAAAGACCCGCATTAATATTCTCTGCGTGCTTCTGGCTCTTATCCTTGAACTGTGTCATTCTGGAAAGCTCGCCGAACATGGTGTAGCAGTCAAGCATCCAGCCGAGCTCCGCGTGAGCGGGAACGTGGGACTGAACGAAGAGGGTATTCTTCTGCTCGTCAAGTCCGCAAGCCATATAGAGAGCAAGGGTCTCGTAGGTTCTTCTGCGAAGCTCCGCGGGAACCTGTCTTACGGTTATAGAGTGTAGATCCACAACGCAGTAGAAGGTCTTATAGTCATCGGAGAATCTGGAGAAATTCTTGATAGCTCCGAGGTAGTTTCCTATAGTAAGGTTTCCTGAGGGCTGCACGCCTGAGAAAACTATTTTCTTATCGCCTAACATTTTATTTGTCCTTTCGAAAGTTAGAAATGTTTACTAGATTATAACTAAAAAACGTTGTTTTGTCAAGGGTTTTTTACATTTTTTGCTGTTTTTTGTATTTTTCTCAGTAAACGGGATAAGCCTGTGAGTAAGCCATAGCGCCGTCCCGTCCCTTGACCTTGAATCTGAAGTAGCGGTCGGTGGGGTCGATGGTGAAGGTCGCCTCGGTGAGCCCCTCCGCCGTATCGGCGAAAATGCTCTTGGATCTTCTACCGCCCGTTCTCATATGAATAGATGCCGCCCCCGAGGTCTTCACTGTAACAGTGTTACCGCTCTTCGTGATGGAGAGTATCTCAGCACCGGTGGAAACGTAGAACCTGCCCTGCCAGAGCGCCTTCATAACCGCCGAATAATCAATTCTTTCCTCATTTATCATTATATATCCGCCAAAGGAATCAGAGCCGGGGGTGCCGATGGGAGTTTTATTGTGGTTATCGTCTCCTGCAATACAGAATATTTTTCTTCCCTCAAGGAGCATATCCTCAAACACGCGCTCATCGTCCACGTGACCCTCTCTTACGCAGCCGGTGTTATAGATCTCCACAAAGTCAAGCCCTGCGTATCCCAGATAGTCGAAGGAGTTCTCCAGCGACCAGGAGGGGTGATTGTATGAAACCAGATACCCCATATCGTGGGCGCGCTTGATCATATCGGATATACCCTTATGGGTATATGCTCTTTTGTATTCTCCGTCGGGAGTGAATCTGCCCGCAGCAGCCTCGGTCACGAAATGGTCTGCTACCGAGTTGTAGCAAGGCGTTATGGGATCCTTGGGATTCAGCGCGAAAAAGCTGAGATGGCATACCTTCATTTGCTGATTGGTTAAGGTGGAGTCTGTAGGAATCTCCTTTATGGCAACCTCGCAGCCTACCAGTGCAAGAAATGTATCATCGGTGAGATGAGACTGATCAATAACGTGCTCGTGGTCTGTAAAGGCCACCACCGAGTAGCCCCTCTTTTTATATTCTTCTTTTATTTCCTCCGGGGTCAGTCTGCCGTCGGAGCAGGTTGTGTGGCAGTGCATATTCGCCTTTAAGTACCCTTTTTTTTCGTCGAGAAGTATTTTCATCGTCTCGCCTCTCTTAATCAGAATTTACTGCATATATAATAGCATATTTCAAAGGATAAATCAAGTTCCAAAGAGTCAAAAAGTAAAAAAAGAAGGAAAAAGCTTTTTAGGCGAAAAATATATTGGACAAAATACACAAAAATAACAAGTTAAACACGTCAAATTTGTGCGAAATCCTAGTATTTGAAAAATATTTTAAAAAAAGGTAAAAAACATTTGCATTTTTCCGAAAGATGTGGTATAATTGTCTTTGCTCAATTATTTATACGTTATCGCGGGTATATATAATAAAATATATAGGCTCTCGGTGCGTAGCATATTGAAATATTTTATAGAAAAAGGAAAGAACACCAATGAAACAGAGAATTATTGCAACAATTCTTCTTCTCGTGACAGTTCTTACTACCTTTGCAGGATGCGCAAACTACGCATTCGCTGAGGACAAGAACTTTGCGGACTACGCATCGGTTAATTATGAAGAGCTTATGAAGGCGCTTCATACAATCGAGATCGAGGAGGAAGACTTCGGCCCCACAGAGGACCGTCAGGCAATCGTTGTTGATGAAATTTACAACACGATCCTTACCGCCCTCGCAAAGAATGCTGATAACAAGCTTAAAGATGGCACTATCAGCGCTCGCGATATGGTAGAGTATTACTACTATTGCGAATACAACGGTTACAAGTATGATTATTCTATGACAACCGTTAAGAACACAACAACCACATCCTCTGCATCTGATGCAGAAAAGGACCTCAAAAAGGCAATCGTAGCAAAGATCATCGAGACAGGCTACACCTTTGATGAGGAAACCGCATACACCATAAAGACTACACTTTCAAACGAAAAGATCCACGTAGATGACAAGATCGTTGTTTCTTACACTCTTATGACTGAGGATAACGGCGTTGTTACCTACACCGATTACGCTAACAAGACTATCGATAAGACTCACGAGCTCTTTAACGCGATCATCACCGAAAACGAGAATGCAGTTCTCATTGGCAGCTATAAGCCCGGCGAGACTGTTACCGTTGGTACAAACGTTTACAAGAGCATCGTTATCTCTCACATCGTTGAGAAGGAAGGTACCTTCGTTACTGTTGAGCAGACAACAGAGGACGAGCAGGACGTTACCGCTTACGATGCTAACGGCGTTAAGACTACCGTTACCATTCCCAAGGGCGCTAAGGTTAACTACGTTGTATTCCCCGTTGCTTTCGTTAAGTCTCCCGAGGTTACAGCTGAGCTTGTTGTAAGATACGTTCTCGGCGACGATATCTCCGAGTCCGACCTTGCGGTTCTCGGCTCTGAGGAGTACACACTTGAGGATGGCACAACAGTTAAGGCTCTTGTAGAGGCTCTTGCGGCTGAGTACAAGAAGGAAGCAGAAAGCTATGAGTCTCTTGACTACGTAGTTGCTGCAAAGGATGCTCTCACAGCTGAGCGCGAGGCTGCAAAGGCTCAGGCTATCAAGGATGCTATCGACGCTCTTTCCAAGGCTACAAAGGAGATTGAAAATGACACCGTTAAGGTAACAGACGATATCCTCGCTCACTATAACGAGGGCAAGGCTGATGATGCAAAGGCTGCTGACATCTATGCAGTATTTGCTGCTCTTTCCAAAGACGGCAAGGTTAAGTTCTCCGACCTCCTCTCCGGCGGTATCCTCGCTCTTTACACATACAATAATGCTTCCAAAGTTTCCGCAGTAACACTTGTAAATGATATCAACGCTGAGTATGCAAAGAATGCTGAGACAGACTACGAGTCCTACACAAAGGATCTTGACTCCAAGAAGGCGGGCAACGAGATCGACGTTCCCGATAAGAGAGAAAGATACGAGGATGCTGTTGCTCAGGCACAGAATAACGCAGTAAATGCTATCATCAAAAATCTTCTTAACTGCAAGAAGGGCGAAGAGAGCGTTCAGGGCGTTATTGTAGATCAGTACAATGCTTCTGCTTACAAGACAGAGTTCACCGCATACGATCTTATTAAGAACATTCTTCTTACATCCAGCGCATCTTCCACAACATTCAACTTCATTGAAGACCTTTCCGATTACGTATATGGCACATCAAACGTAGACGATGAAGATAGAGAGACCTTCTCCGCTATCCTCACCGAGCTTGTAGCAGAGTTTGGCAAGACCACATCCGACTATGAGAACGTAGAGTCTGTTAAGGATGCTAAGCTTGACGTTGATAAGAAGGAACTTGAAATTGAGGCATATCTTACAATTGCCAAGTATGCTTCTTACCTTAAGGAATATAAGAAGACCGAGGGCGAGACAACTACTAACGCTTTCGATGCTCTTGCTCAGGTATATATCGACAACAATCCTGATACAGTATTCGTTGTAAAGGATGCAAAGACCAACCAGAAGCTCGCTTCCAGCTACGCTTCCACTGTTCTTCAGCTCATCCTTGACGATAAGGATAACCTTGATGCTTACGAGGCAGCTCTTACAAGCGACTACGTAAAGGTAACAGGCGCTGTAACATCCAAGACAACTGCTCTTGAGGAGTTTATTGCCGCAGACGAGCTCAACGAACTCAACGGTCAGCTTTCCGACCTTGAAGATACTTATGCAGACGCTCAGGAGGCAGCTCACGAGAACGCAGTGAACGCTCTTATTGCAAAGCTTCTCTCCGGTGTTCTCACCGATGACGAGGGAACTCACAAGCTCTCCGTTGTTCTTGCAGAAAGATACGTTGAAAACACTCTCAACACCAAGATCAGCACATACAACACTAACGTACAGAATAAGCTCGCTAAGGAGATCTACGAGATCATCAACGACGAGATTATCGTACCTGTAAATAGCGATCACGAAAACTATCCCAACCACCTTATTAAGGACTTCATCAAGACCATTAAGGCAGGTCACGAATACACCTACTACACCGGCACATCCACAGAGACTACTCCCGGCAAACCCGCTGCAGGCGTAACTCCCGAGATGAGAGCTGAGTATGAAAAGTGGATCAAGATCTACGACGAAGCAAACGCTGCTAATACAAGCGCAGAGACTGCTATCAGCAATGCTATCACAGCATACGTTACCGCTCTTGTAACCATCTACGACATGGAAGCTATCGTTGCAGGTAGATCTACAGAGGATACAGACACAACATACTTTGATGAGAACAATGCTCTTACAGCTCTTGCAAAGGCATACTTCGACGCTAACACAGCATACACAACAGCAAATAGAGATAACACAGATGCTAAGACAAAACTTACCAACGCAGAGAAGGTTCTTGCCGAGGCAGAGAAGTATCTCGAGCTTGCTAAGGCTGAAAAGGTTGGCCTCTTCGACTTCGAGGCTCAGGCTGCAAAGAGAGCTGCTATAAAGGATGCTAAGGCAAAAGTTAAGAATGCAGAGGATGATGTTAAGATTGCCGACGCAAATCTTAACGGAACAAAGAAGGTTGACGGTACAAAGCAGAAGCTCGAGGCTGCAACAAAGACTCTTGCAGATGCTAAGGATGCTCTCGTTGAGGCATTCTCCAAGACCGGCAACAACGAAAACTTTGTAACCTCCGATGAAAGCTACACTTCAAAGAAGAGCGCTTATACAACCGCAGAAACCAACTATAAGAAGGTTAAGGACAGTACCACAGACGAAAATTACACCAAGTACGTAGACGAATACCTCAAGGCTGCTAAGGAATACGCAAGTGTGGCTCTTACTTACTATGCAGATGCAAACGCAGTTAAGGCTGAAGCTCAGAAGGATTATGACGATGCAGTTGCAGTTCTCGACGATAAGAAGGACGATGACGGCAAAGTTATCAAGGAAGGTCTCAGAACCAAGATCGCTAACGCAGAGAAGGATGAAGCAGGCGAGACTCTTAAGAACGTTGACGCATTCGCAACCTTCGAGGATTACCTTGTATTCGTTCTTGGCTACAACTACGAGGAAGTTCTTCGTAAAGAGGCTGTTAAGATGCTCGACGAGCAGATCAGAGTTTATGCAGTTGCTAAGGCTCTGAACGACGGCGTTGTTGCAAACGGCGCTGAGGTTGTAATCGATGAGAACACAACTATCACAGTTGAAGGCTACAAGGCTGCTATCGAGGCAAGAAAAGACACCTTTGAGGCTCTTCTTTCTCACAGCATTACTCACAACGACGAGGATATGAGACCCGGCAAGCTTAAGAGAGAACTTAAGAAGTCCTGGAAGGAGCTCCTCGAGTCCACCGATGACGTTCTTGTAACCAAGAAGGTTTACAGAGAGTATAAGAACGATCTCGGCAGATCCAACTATATCTATTCAAAGAATCAGTATGGCGATAATAATCTCCGTATGTATCTCCAGTTTGAAAATCTTCTCACATATCTGCTCTTCACAGATTATCAGGTGAATCCCTATGCGGCTCACGAAGGTGAGTATTCCGTTAAGGAAAATGCAGACGGTACACTCGATTATCTCTTCATCACCTACACATTCAAGGCTGAGGACGCTGAGTAATTGATCTTTAAGTTCCGCGACCGAGAGGGAGCATCCCCTCGGTCACGGGAAAAAGGTTACCTTTTAATTTATGAAGGAAGTACAGATTTATACTGACGGAGCCTGCCGCGGAAATCCCGGTCACGGCGGGTGGGGGACTATCCTCGTTTACGGAAAGCATGAAAAAGAGCTTTCGGGCGGCGAGGTGGAAACCACCAATAACAGAATGGAGCTTACAGCGGTAATAGAAGGACTTTCTGCATTAAAGGAAAAATGCAAGGTCACGGTTTATTCCGACTCCAAATACGTGGTGGACGCTTTCTTGCAAGGCTGGGTCACGACCTGGAAAAATTCAGGCTGGCGCAGGGGCAGAGAGGCGCTCAAGAACCCCGATTTATGGGAACGACTTCTTAACCTTACCGAACAGCACGACGTTTCATTCGTATGGGTTAAGGGCCATGACGGACACAGTTACAACGAAAGATGCGACAGGCTTGCTACAAGCTTTGCCGACTCTTTTGACAGTAATTAAAAAACAAAAGACGAAAAGTCTCAAGAATTATATGGAGAATTATTATGAGCAAGAATAACATACTTAAAAGACTCTCTCCTATTCATCTCGTTGCTTTAATTTGCGCTATTGTAATTTTTGTTACAGTAGTTGTATCCTCTATTTTCTATATTAGAAATGCGGTGAAGGGTACTAAAGGAGAGTTCGACTACACTAAAGAAACACTCACAGACTATATCACTCTCGGCGACTACGAGAATCTTACCGTAACTCCCGAGTACAACAAAATCAGAGCCGTTGACGTTAAGAACAACGTGCTTACCCTTCTCGCAGGCGAGAAGAACTACAGCTCTGCTACAAACGCTTCTTACAACACAGCTACCAATATCACTGTTGGTGACGTAGTAAACCTTTACTATAGAGGCTACGTTGTTGAAGAGGATGGCACCCGTAACTATATGGACGGCATGAGCAACCTTGGCGGTACTACCTATGCTACCATGAAGGCATATAGCCTTCCTATCGGCGCTGACTCCTTTATTCCCGGCTTCTCTCTCGCTCTTGACGGCGCGACCGTTGGTCAGTACCCCAAGATGGAGGTATCAAGAGACGTTACGGTGGCAAGCGATATGATCGCATTCATTTCTTACACACGTTACCCCGTTACAACCAATAAGTACAGCAAGGTTGAAACTCAGGGCACAGTTGAAACAGGCACATCCGTTCTTGTTGACCTTACTCTCGGTAAGGACGAGATCGAAGCTACCTACGGCGAGGGCATTTATGAGCTTCTTGTAGGTAACGGAATCGCATCCGGCGAGACCGGACACATCGCAGCAGCTAAGGCTGACGGCGAGAATGTTATCTCTAACACCACCAAGGGCCACAGAGGCACAACTGCAGACGGCGTTGACTATAAGTATACCAAGCTCGCAGTTGAGTACACAATGTCTGCAAACTACTACGAGAACTACCAGCCCATCGAGGTTGAGTTCCCCGCAAACTACAGCTCTGCCGATCTTGCCGGCAAGACCGCTTTCTTCCAGATCATCATCGAGAGCGTTAATGAATACGGCTTCGGCGAGCACGGTGAAGAGGTTACTCTTGTAGGCGTTGACAGCGAGGATGCTGCAGTAAAGGAAGCTACAAGAGCAAAAATCAACCCCATTCTTGATGAAGCTCTTAAGGATAACGATGACTTCAACGATTATCTCGAAGAGAAGGGCTTGACCAACTCCGAGGAAAACGATACAAACGACTACTACCAGCTTTACACAGACTATCTCTTCGCTAAGGATGAGGAGGACTACAAGATCAAGTATGAGAATGCTCTTTACCAGGCTATTATCGATGCGATAGTTGCATCTACAACCGTAAAGGCTGATCATCCCGAGCTTGAGGCTAAGTACAATGCCAGCCTTATCACCTTCAGAGAGTCCTATGCTGAGAACGGCTCCGACTATGCTACCATCGAGGAGTATGCTGAGGCTACTATCGGCGGTGAGCATTATGTTTACGTTTACCAGACCGCAGAGGGCGAGTGGAAGATTCTTGTAGATGAGAACGGCAAGCCCTGCGTTCCCGCAGAGGACGATACTACCGAGTATTACAAGGTATATGACTGGAAGGCAGCTGTAAGACAGCTTTCCGTTGACTACTTCACCGAGAGAATGGCAGTTCACCAGATCATTAAGGATAAGAAACTTGCAGAGGGCGATGCTTACGATGAAGCATACGCAAAGGTTTATGACGACTACTCCGAGGAGTATAAGAGAAGCTACTGCAATTCCAACGGTATCGATATCGACGATATGACCGCTCAGGAGGAGCAGAAGGTTGACGAGGCTGTAAGAAGCTACCTTCAGTCTAACCTCGGCTATGAGTATCTCACAGACCGCGCTTACTATCAGCTCGTTCTTGATTATATCATCGGCAGCACTAATCTCACAGTAAATGAGTAATTTCAGTTAAATAGAAAAACGACTTGCATTTGCAGGTCGTTTTTCTTCGGTGTTGTATGATTCCTTTGTTTTTTGTCGGATTGTTTTTCCGGAGTGTTATATAATTTGTTTGACTTTTGGCAGACGCTTTCTCTGTAGTTTCATATAATTTTCTTCCTTTTTCGGGAAGGCGGATTCTTCTGTTTTCCCTATATATAATATAAAGGGTAAAAAACTATTGCAATTTTACTGAAAAAATGTTACAATATAAGAAAGAAAAGTAATGGAGGCCTATCTATGCTGTTCAGGGGAGTGCAACCGCCCGCGCCGCTTGGCGATAAGGAAATTGAATATATAAAGGAGCTTTATTCCGAGAGGAAGTACGGTGATGCCATCGCTTACCTTAAGGGGAAGGGCTATAAGACTCCTGCCAAGGCGATGATAAAGACTCCGGAAGAGATCCTGGGCTGCCGCGAGGCGGGAAGAATAAATTCTCTGATCCTTGATGCGGTTGAGCGCGAGATAAAAGTGGGAATGACCACTCAGGATATTGACGACATCGTTATGGCAGAGACAAAACGCCTTGGTGGAATACCCGCTTGCCTTGGCTACGAGGGCTTCCCGAAATCGGTTTGTACCTCGGTAAACTCCGTGGTTTGCCACGGTATACCCTCGAAAAAGGTGATCCTTCGGGAGGGAGATATAGTCAACGTTGACTGCACCACTAAATATGAGGGGTATTACGGCGATGCGTCCAGAATGTTCACCTTTGGAGAAATCAGCCCCGAGGCAAAAAGACTTGTGGAGCTGACAAAATCCGCCACAATGGCGGCGGTGGAGCATATCAAGCCCTTTGAAGCCTTCCTTGGCGATATAGGATATATTATAAATACTGCCGCGAAGTCGGAAGGCTTCAAGGTAGTGCGGGAGATCGGCGGACACGGCGTTGGTCTTGAGATGCACGAGGATCCTTACGTTTGCCACGTTGGCTTTATGGGTAGAGGTATAATGCTCCTTCCCGGAATGATTTTTACCATCGAGCCTATGATAAACGCAGGCGGGGGAGAGGTTTATATCGACCCGAGAGATGGCTGGACGGTGTACACCGCGGACGGAAGGCTCTCCGCGCAGGTGGAGCATGAGGTGCTCGTTACAATGGACGGTTTTGAGATCTTGTCAAAATAAAGAGATTTACCAACAATAGACGATTAAAAAAACTGTCAAAATAAAGAAATTTGCTAACAATAGTAGTCAAATAGTAGGAATTTTGGAAAGAAGAGGTGAAGAAATGATCAGAAGTGAAATCAAAAACTTCATAATGAATTTTGATAAGTGCGGCAGCATTGAATGTGTTGCTCCTGCCACTCTGTTCTCTCTATTGAAGGAGAAGGGCATCTTTGCTTATCCAAAATCGGAGGCGGAGGCTAAGTCGTGGGAAGGATATTTTGACTCGCCCTGCGAATTTTCCGCCAGCTTCGAAATGGCTGACTCGGATATAAAAAGAAAATATATTTACCTTTGCTTTAACGCTCTTCTGGGGACGGCTGATATATATCTCAACGGCAAAAAGCTCATAAAGGCTAACAATTCCCACAAAAAATGGACGGTTGATATAAAAGGCCTCTGCCGTATGGGGGAAAATGAACTTAAGCTTGTTTTCTTGCCTGAGGTAGGGTATGGAAGCATCAGCCACCAAATGGGAAGCGAATACGGAATTTCTTTTCTCGACGTAGGAATTCTCGGGAAGGTGGAGCTTCTTAAGTTCAATAACGCGGTTATAGATAACATTACCGTAACCGAGACTATAGACGGCGACTCCGCAAGCGTGCATATCTGCCTTGATACTCTGGGGAATACGGATTCGGTAAAGGCAGTCGCTACCCTTATTTCGGGGGCAGGCCAGGTCTACTACGGCGGCCTCTCTAAGGGGCAAGGAAGCATTCATCTGCGTAATCCTCTTTATTGGTGGCCAAACGGACTTGGAGTGCAGAATCTTTATCGCTTGACGGTAAACCTTTACGGTGACCAGGATATTGAGGATACAAAGGAAGTGAAGATCGGCATTTGCAATCCGGGAATCAATAGCTCACCCTCGGGCGCACTATGTGCTGTAAACGGCGTGAGCTTTATGCCTATGGGTTCATATTTTACCCCTGCAGATGATATAATCGGTTCGGAAAGCGATAAAAAAATATCCGCGCTGATCATGGCTGCCTCCGGCGCCGGATGTAACACTCTTGTGGTCTCGGGCTCTGCCGGCTTTGCCTCGGAGAGGCTTCTCTCAGCCTGCGATGCCTACGGTATTACCGTCTGGCAGGAGCTGCCTTATTGTCCCGATGGTACGGTAATTGATGCGGACGGCTACAAGGCGGCAGTCACCTCATCCCTTCGGCGCATATCTCACCATCCGTCTCTGTCGGTTATCGTGGATGCTATGGAATATCCCGAGGTAGGGAATCTTGAGCTTCTTTGCAAAAATGCCGCGCCAAGGCTTTCCTTTATGAAAAAGGATGACTATATGAAGATGACAGTAGCATCATATCCCGCTATTCCCTCTGACAGAACCTTGTCGCGCCTCGTTGCCGACGGAGCAAATATCCTTTCAGAGGCGATGGAATGGTACTGCGGTGAAAATACAGAGAGGATGCTGATCGATGCCTCAAGGGAATATCTTTATGCCGAAAATCTTTCGGATTTTGCTTATCTCACAAGGCTCGTGCAGGCAAATAGAATGACCGATTACGTAAGAGGTCAGCGAGTGAATCGCAGCTTCGGCGGTGCGGCTATCATATCCCGTCTTACCGACTCGAGACCGACTGTTTCTGATTCTATGGTGGATTATTACTGTAACTCCAAGGCTGTGGCAAACTATGCGGCATCCTTCTTTGCTCCCGTTCTTTTGATACCCAAGGCGGAGGGCGGCAAGGTTAGCTTCGCTATTTCAAACGAGCGGCGCCAAACCTTCGATGGCTTTATTTATTACAGAATTCTCGACTCACAGAATAACGTTGTTTATCACGGTTCGGATGACGTGAGTGTTCCTGAAATGTCTGTTGTGGCATTCGATGGCAGAGATTTCGCCCACGTTATAGACGGTCACGAGAGTGAGTATTATCTTGAGTACGGTCTGCGCGAGGGCGCGGTGGCTATCTCCAAGGGAACGCTTCTCTTTGTTAAGCCCAAGAGATTTGCCTTTGTGGATCCGGGTATCAAGGCGCATATCAGCGGTGTCGGACGGTCTCTTACTATGACTGTACAGTCAGAGGCCTTTGCCAAGGACGTAGAGCTTTCTTTTGAGGGGATTGACGTTCAGGTGTCTGAAAACTACCTTGACATCACCTCTCCGTCTCCTGTAAAGGTGAACCTTAACGTTATGGAAAACAGAAGTGTAAGCTCCTTTGAATTAGAGGATGCTCTGCGAATAAGATGCGTAAATACCGTAGGAAAAGTAAACAAAAGTTTGAAAAAATCTCGATTTGATACCAAAAAGCAAGAGATCATAAATAAGTTAAATTTTGATCTTGATGCAACTTATAAGATTTTTAGCGACAAATCGGGTGACTGATTTATAAGTAAATAGAAAAAGAGTCGACCAAGTCTTTACTGAACTTGCGTCGGCTCCTTTTTTAGCTATAAGGTATTGTATCGTGAATAAAACGTTTTTGTTGACCTTGGCCCAGGTCTCATTATCAGAAAATTATTCTTTCAGTGCAAGACCGAGGGAACTTTCCGCATATTACTCGGAAAGGGCCATCTTCAGGGCGTTTTCCACCTCTATAAGAGTTTTCGACATATTTATCTCGGTGCGGATTTTTGCCGCTCCGCGGAAGCCCTTCAGGTAAAGGGCTATCTGCTTTCTTGATTCGGGAATGGCTATCTCTTCTCCCTTATCCGCCACCGCGTAGCAAAGCTGTCGAAGCGCTGCTTCTATGAGCATTTCTGTGGTGGGGGTGGAATACGGTCTGCCTTCCTGCATATCAATGATATTCCGGAATAAATAGGGGTTTCCAACCGCGCCTCTGCCAATGGCAATTCCGTCGGCACAGGTGTAATCCAGAACTCTTTTTGCCGCTTCGGGGGTGGTAATATCTCCGTTAGCGATAACGGGAATGGATAGGAAGGATTTTACCTTGGCGATTTCCTCGAAGCTTGCCTCGCCTCCGTACATCTGCATTCTTGTGCGTCCGTGAATGCAGATTGCCTTTGCTCCACCTTCTTCTGCTGCCTTGGCGCATTCCATAACGTTGATATGCACGGGATCTATGCCAAGCCTCATTTTTACAGTGGTTGGCAAGGGGGTAGCCTTGCTCACTGCTCGGGTTATGCGGAAGATCAGATCGGGGTCTCTCATAAGGGCGCTGCCCTCGCCGTTGGAGAAAATCTTGTTTACCGGGCAGCCCATATTGATGTCAAATGCCACAGGGAGAGCGACGGTAGGTCTTTTGCTTTCTGAAATTCCCGGGAAAAGGCTTTCGTGTCTTTCGCCGGATGCACGAAGCCTCTCCTCGTGGCGGAGAATTATACCCGCCGCCTCTGCCATTATCTCGGGCTCGCTGCCGAAAATTTGAAGGGCAACCGGCCCCTCATCGCTGTATATCCTTCCCAGGCGGAAGGTTTTTTTATCGCCGTAGGTAACCGCCTTGGCGCTGACCATCTCGGTGGTGGTATACCCGCACCCGAAATCCCTCGCAATAAGGCGCATGGCTCTGTCGGTGTAGCCCGCCATAGGCGCAAGAAATATTCCGTTTTTGATTTCAATATCGCCTATCCTCACAGCGCACCTCCTGAAATTATTTGCCTCTCTATTGTAGCATAAAGGGGCGAAGATTTCAAGATTATATAAAAATTTATATACTTTTATTTTTAATATTGAAAAAGTCGGAAAAATGTGATAAAATATTTTAGATATATTTTATAGGAGCGATTTTTAATGTTAAACAAAATAATCGGCGAGCTGACAAGATACTCGATAAATACAAATATTATAGAAAAGGCCGACGAAGCATGGGCGACTGCCAGCCTTATGCAGGTGTTCTGCACCGATACGTATGAGCGCGTGGAGCTTGGTGAGGAGAGAAGCCTTGCTGAAATTCTCTCGGATGCTCTCGACTATGCCTATAAGGCAGGACTGATAGAATCGGACGGTGTTGTTATCCGCGATCTTTTCGATACAAAAATCATGGGCGCCATTATGCCAAGACCCTCTGAGGTTATAAGCAAATTCCGCTCGCTCTATAGCCGCGATCCCGCCCTGGCTACCGATTATTTCTATAAGCTTTCGGTGGATTCAAACTACATAAGAGTAGACCGAGTTTCCCGCGATCTTAAATGGAAAACTCCTTCGGAGTACGGCGATATTCATATTAGCATCAATCTTTCCAAGCCCGAGAAGGACCCCAAGGCTATCGCTATGGCAAAGAATCTTCCTCAGACCGATTTTCCCAAGTGCGCCCTCTGCCACGAAAACGAGGGCTTCGCGGGTACTCTCACCAAGGCGGCAAGGCAGACTCTCCGTCAGATCCCCTTCGATATGGCGGGCGAGGCTTGGTATCTTCAGTATTCTCCCTACGTTTATTATAACGAGCATTGTATCGCTCTCTCCGCCGAGCATAAACCTATGGCTATAAATCGCGAGAGCTTTGAGAAGCTTCTGGGCTTTGTTACCGAGTTTCCTCACTATTTCATTGGCTCTAACGCCGACCTTCCCATAGTAGGCGGCTCTATCCTTTCCCACGATCACATGCAGGGCGGAAGATACGTTTTTCCAATGGAGCTTGCAGGCGTTAAAAAGGAAATCTCTTTTGAGGGCTACAAGGATATCAGCGCATCTATCGTAAAATGGCCTATGTCGGTTATCAGACTTTCGGGCAAGGATAAGGCGCGTCTTGTTTCACTTGCCGATAAGATACTTCTCGCCTGGAGAGGCTACACCGACGAGGGTGCTATGATATTTGCCGAGACCGAGGGCGTGCTTCATAATACTATTACTCCCATCGCAAGAAGAAGGGGAGAGGCATTCGAGCTTGATTTGGTGCTGAGGAACAATCTCACCACCGACGAGCATCCTCTCGGACTTTATCATCCTCACGCGGAGCATCACAATATCAAGAAGGAAAATATCGGACTTATCGAAGTAATGGGTCTGGCTATCCTTCCTGCAAGACTGAAATGCGAGATGACGGAGCTGAGAGAGGATATTCTTTGCGGCAAGGAGATTTCGGGCATTCACAAGGCCTGGTTTGATGCCTTCAAGGATAATTATAGCTTCACCGAGGAGAACACGGAGGATATACTTTGCGGTGAGATCGGTAACACCTTTGTCAGAGTTCTTCGCGATGCAGGCGTTTACAAGGATACTGATGAAGGACTTCTGCACTTCCTTAAATTCGTTGAGTTTGTAAACAAAAGATAACAAAAGCTGTTGTTTTTGAGTGATAATGCAAAAGCCTGATTATAGAGGATTAATAAAAAATGCGCTATTTGAGCGCTAACGGAATACATTAAAAGAAATCTCAAGTAAAACGGAAAGGAGCGAATTATGGCTGAAAAAAGATGGACAGGTGAGCAGCTGGCTGCCATCAAGGCAAGGGGCAAGACCTTGCTTGTATCTGCGGCGGCGGGATCGGGTAAAACCGCAACTCTGACCGAAAGAATTATAAGACGGCTTCTTGATAAAGAAAATCCCGTGACGGTAGATTCGCTTCTTATCGTTACCTATACTAACGCGGCGGCAAGCGAGCTAAGGCAGAAGATAGCTGTTGCCCTTGAGGGCGCGGTGAAGGATAACCCCGAGGATGAGGGGCTTCTCCGCCAGCTGATGATGCTTCCTTCCGCGAAAATAAAAACCATTGATGCCTTTTGCAATGACGTGCTGAAGGCAAACGTTGACAGAGCAGGACTTCCGCCCTCATACAGAATTTCCACCGGTGCTGAATGCGAGATACTTTCGGCAGCAATTCTCGAGGGGCTTATTGACGCGGTTTATAACGGCGAGGCGGCTCATATTGCTACCGCCGATGAGTTCGAGCTTCTTGCCGAATGCCTCACCGATTCAAAGCACACCGAGGATCTTGCCGAGGTAATAAAATTTGTCTATGATAAGTGTCAAAGCTCTATAGAGGGCACGACGATACTCTCCCGCCTGGTGGATATTTATTCTCCCGAAAAATATGTCAGTGCAGGCGAGACTGTTCACGGAAAATATTTGATGGATAAGCTTGATGCAGCTCTATCTCATCATATAAACCGCCTTCGGGCATATAGACGTGAGCTGACAGACGGCGATAGCCTGAATTCTTTGTATCTTTCCACGGTTGACGACGATATCAATACTCTTATGTCTCCCTTTGAGACCCGGGGGTATAGCGAGAAAAGAGATAAGATACTGGATCTTACCTTCTCAAAGATCAAGCGCTCGGGCAAGAAGACCGCTCTTATGGAGGACTTTGTTGTCTACCGTGGTCTTATGAAGGATGACGTCACCGGTTTGAAGGATTACTTCCTTTATTCAGAGGATGAATGGAAAAAACTTTATGAGGGATTATATAGAGTTTTGACCACTTTATGTAAATTTATATTTGCATTTGATAAGACTTTTACAGAAGAAAAACGCCAACGAGGAATAGTAACCTATGCAGATCTTGAGCGTTACACATATAATTGCCTGTGGCATGACGGCGAGCGCACAGATATAGCAGAGAATCTTTCGGCGAGATTTTCCGAGATATATATTGACGAATATCAGGACGTAAATGCGCTTCAGGATAAGATTTTCGAGGCTATTTCGAAGCCTAATAACCGCTTTATGGTAGGCGATATCAAGCAGAGCATTTACGGCTTCCGTTCTGCTCGCCCCGAAATATTCGCCCGCATGAAGGCGGCATATCCTCCTCTTGCCGAAAGCGATGGAAACACCGCGTCCATATTTATGTCCTCTAACTTCAGATGCGATAAGGGTGTAGTGGATTTCACCAACGAGATCTTTGATAGAATGTTTGGACTTCTCGGCGACTCTATCGGGTACCGCGATGGCGATAGACTGGGCTATGCTAAAATTCACGAATCCGAGCCCCCCTATCTTCGCCCCCAGGTTGTCATTGCCATACAAAAAAGATACCGCAGTGATGGAGATATATCCGCCGAGGACGCGGTTGCTGAAAAAATTCAGCAGCTTCTTGCCGAGGGCAGACTAGACAGCGGAGAGAGGGTCAAGCCATCGGATATTGCAATTATTCTGAGAACCACCTCTCCCCTTGAAAAGTATGCCGAGGCTCTTGAGAAGAGAGGCATCGCCACGGAGATTTCGGTTCCCGATGACTTCTTTATGACCCCCGAGGTGCTTTTGACTCTTTCATTCCTTAATACTATTGATAATCCGCGAAGGGATATCTATCTTGCGGGGCTTCTTTGCTCTCCCGTATTCGGCTTTGACGGAGATGAGCTTGCTACTATAAGGAGATCCTTTGATACCGAAACACTTTATGAGGCTCTTTGCTCCTACGTGGAGGAAAACCCCGGATTCACCAAGGGCAAGGTGTTCCTTGAAAAATTAAGCTACTACCGTTCTATTGCGGAAAACACCCCGGTAGACAAGCTGATATACAGAATCTATCACGAAACCGGACTTCTTGCCCTGGCATCAAAGCATGGCGGACGAAAGAACCTTATGTTCCTCTATGATCACGCAAGAAGCTTTGAATCGGGCGCATTCAAGGGGCTCTATAACTTCATCTCTTACATCGATAACGTAATCTCGGGCAAGATAACTGCCGAGTTCGAGGAAAAGCGAGCGGGAGATGAGGAAAATGCGGTTAAGATCATTACTGCCCATAGTTCAAAGGGACTTGAATACCCAATCGTGTTCTTTGCTCACGCCAGCAGAAGAATGGCGGGTATGACAGGGGGCGTTGACTCCAAGGAGCGCTGGATAAGCTACTCAGAGGAGATGGGAATATCCCTTCAGCTGAGAACGGCATCCGGACTTGCACGAGTTAAAAATCCCGTGTGCAAGGCCATTACCGAATTTACTATGGAGAAGGATTTTGAAGAGGAGCTTCGCGTTCTTTACGTTATTTTGACAAGAGCCAGAGAGCGGCTTTACATCGTGGGAGAAGCTCCCGGCAAGGATATAGAAAAATACAATAACACCCTGCGGGTTATGAAAGAAAATCTCACACCCTATAGCGCAAAGCAACTGTCCTCCTACCTCGAGGTGGTTTTGGCGGCAGCAGACGTAAGTGCCAAGGACCCCTTCGATTTTCTGGGTATAGAAAAGAAGGGAGAGGTAAGTTTTGAGCCTTCCACGGAGAGTATCCCGAGCGAGGAGGTCTGTGGATTGGAAATATCCCGTAGCACAGGCAACCTTGCGGCGGAGCTAACCGAAAGGTTTAACTTTACCTATGACCGCCCCTATATGAGCGAGCTGCCTGAGAAAATGTCGGTTTCAAGGATCACGCCGACGGTACTTGACGGAACAGAGGATACTGTGGTTGAAATCCTTTTGCCCGAGGATGAGGGCGATCCCAAGGATACTCTTCCCGCCTTTATGACAGGCACCGACGAGGCGGAGAGCGCGAAGCGAGGTATCGCAACTCACTACTTTATGCAGTTTTGCGATCTTAATAGATTCGTTGGCGAGGGAAGCGAGGCTGAGCTTCGGAGGCTTGTTGACGAGCAGTATATCTCGGCGAAGGACGGCGAACGAGTGCGCATCCGCGAGCTTGATGCATTCAGAAGATCCCCCTTGCTCCGCAAAATGCTCGCCGCGAAGAATCTTTACCGCGAGCTTCGCTTCAACGTCCGTCTTCCTGCAAAATATTTCACCGAGGATGCGGAGAAGAGAGTCGTATATGCCGACGAGACTATCCTTGTTCAGGGTGTCATCGACTGTATAATCGAGGATGAGGCAGGCGAGCTTCATCTCATAGATTATAAGACCGATCGCTTGACAAAAGAGGAGCGGCAGACCCCATCTTTAGGTGAAGAAAAGCTCCGAAGGGCTCATACTCTCCAGCTCTCTTACTACGCCCTGGCCATAGGCGAGATGTTCGGTAAGCTCCCGAAAACCATAGGAGTTTATTCTCTTCATCTCGGAAGGGAAGTCAGCATAGTTAACCGTTTTGGTGACGATATGTAAATAAATATTTTCAAAAACAGCTTTTACAGAAGCAATATTGCCAGAAAGAATGATTTGCAAAATTCGATGTTGCTTTGTTATACGACAAAAGTTTTCTTTCAAAATTGCTAAAATTAAAGAAAAAGGGCATCAAAAAAACGATGCCCTTAATATAAAAGCGGCTGCCTCGTATCAAAAGCGAGACAGCCAATTCTTATTGATTATCCAAAAACTACAAATTGTTAATAACAAAATATACCGTGGCGGTGGATAAGGTCACATCCAGATGATTGCAAGGCATATCGCCGCAACTGATGCAACAAAAAGAAGGACTGCCAAGCAAGCGAGTAATATCTTCTTTCTCTTGTCTACCTTGGACTGCTTGTAATAACGGGAAAGGGGATCCTTGTTTTTCTTTACGCTTTTCTCAAAGCGGCGGAGCCACTTGATATCGTTCTGGTTGATCTCATCAAGAGATCGGAGCGCGCCATTTTCGTGAACAAGGCGGTTGCGGATTTTGCGGAAGCGAGAAAGCTGCTTTATTGTCTCATCTCTGCCTATTGCCATCTTTGCACTGGAAAGGCGGCTGATATATTCGCTGACTCCCGCGGTTGTGATGCCAAGCTTGTCTGCGCAAAGGCTCTCGAGGCTGATGAAGGACTCGAGGAATTTCTCATTTGTTTTCATGTGATTCATAGCGGTTCTCCCTTTGTTTGTTCTTTTTTATTCTTTCTTCTATTCTACACCTTTTTTCGCCATTTTGCAATACTTTTCAGTAAAATAAGTAAAAAAAGCTTTGCTATAATTGAAATTTTGTTTTTTTGATTGCTCTTCATCCATAATTTTAGATAAAATATTGATAAAACAACCGTTTTTTTTCATAAATTTACAATTTGTTATTTATTTTACAGTTTCAGTATGGTAAAATAAATATATAAATAATGAAGGGAGAGGTAGTATGAAGGGGCTTTTAATCGTTAATTTAATAATCGGTGTTATATTTGTGCTATGCTACGGGTATCAGCTTGCTTACATATTTGTGGCGTATTTGAAAAAGGATAAGCCACAGCCGCCCGTGAAGAAAAACCGCATAGCGGTTCTGATCTGCGCCAGAAATGAAGAAAAGGTCGTGCCAAGACTGATAAGCTCGCTTAAGGAGCAGAGCTATGATCCTTCGCTCTACGAGATTTTCCTTGCCGCAGATAACTGTACCGACTCCACCGCTGAGGTGGCAAGAGAGCAGGGAATAGTTGTGTATGAACGCCATAACTCCGAGGAGCGAGGCAAGGGCTATGCCTTAAACTTCCTTCTCCATAAAATATGGGAGGATCGGGGTGAGGATGCCTTTGACGGCTTCGTGGTATTTGATGCGGATAACTTTGCCCACCGGGATTTCCTTTCCGAGATAAACAAAGTGTTCTCCGGCGGATACGACGTAGTTACCGCCTACAGAAATTCCGCGAATTACGGCGAGAATTGGCTCACCGCAGGTATGGGTATGTACTTCCTCCGTGATGCCACCATTATGAATAGGGCAAGAGCAAAGCTTGGATGCAATACCTGCGTCACCGGTACAGGTTTCCTCTTCTCAAACCGCCTTGCAAAGGAAAACGGCGGTTGGCCATTCCATACACTTACTGAGGATGGCGAATTTACTATGGATAATGCCTGCAAGGGCGTCCCTACCTCCTATGCCCATAATGCTATCTTCTACGATGAGCAGCCTGAAACGGGTAAGGATTCCTGGGGACAGAGAGTCCGCTGGTGCAAGGGTGGTTTGCAGATATTCAAACTCTATCTCACGAAGCTTTTCCGCGGAATCTTCTCTCGCCGATTCTTAAGCTTCTTCGATATGGCGAACTTCCTCTTCTGCGCTTACTTCACCGCAGTAGTGGCAACCGTGGCGAACCTTATTGCCGTTCCCTTGGCGCTCGCGTCGGGCGCAGACCCCCTTCAGGTGATTGTAATGTTCCTTGCGATGGGCGGCTTCGTTTACGTAGCCCTGTCCTCCTTTAGCATCGCCGTCACTATCTCCGATTGGAATAGGATCTCGGCGAAGCCCTGGAAGAAGATACTCTACGCTATAACCTTCCCCGCATTTATCTTCTCCTTTGCTCCCCCTGCCTTTGCCGCTATCTTCAAGAAAAATCTTGAATGGAAAAGCCCGGCGAGAAAGCCTGTGGAGTAACCTGGAGAAAAAACACAAAATTAAATTTAATCAAAAAATGAAAAAGCAAAATGCCAAATCGAAAGCTGACATAATAATAAATTAAAGAAACAGTTTTTGTACATTTTGAAAACTAACATTTACATATTTATATAATTTCAGGGTCGGATTTCTCCGACCCTGTTTTTTGGTTGTTATTGTTTTTTGTTTTTAATATCAACGAATTAAAGCCACCTTAGTATCCCTGCGTTAATGCGCTCTCCCTCGGCAGAGGCATATAAGGGGGTAGGGAATGAATCATCACCCTTTATTTGCGTATAAATAATTGTGAATTCTCCTGTTTTTCTGTTTGCATTTATTGATAACTGTTCTTCTGGGTTGATGATGAGCCAAATAAAGGCGATGTTTTCGAAGTCGTCAGCGAAAGAGTTCTCAAGGGCGAAAAATCTTTCTTCGTCGGCAATTATTCTCTTGTTCTTTAGCAAAAGTGTGAAAAGCATATCCTTAACTCCGCCTTCGTAGGTGGAAACGCTTTTAGCAGATGAAAGGGGATCCCATAAAAATCGTATTTGTGATATATCGGACTGTTTGATTATGTCTCCTATGGTAATATCAGCCTCGGCTTTTGGGATTTCTACCGATACGGAAGCTGCCGCCTCAATGTAAAGACCATTTTCCGGACGATTATTTGCAAACCCTTCTATATTGATAGTATATCCAAGTGTACCGCTAGAGAACATTTTCAGGGCCTCTTTTGATATGTCGGAGTTATCATCTATCCAAAAGCAGGATAAATTCCCCTCGCCAAGGCCGTGATAATCCAGGTATACGAGATATCCCTTTGCGCCCGCCTTCATTCGAGCGACGTGAATAACCGTTCCATAGTCGCGAACGCCTACGACCTCCTTCGGATCAAAGACGTAACTGCTGCTTATCTCCATAGGATTATTTTGGCTGTAAATTTTACCTACGTTTGCGCTTTCTATGGACTCCGCGAAAAATTCGGTATATAGCTTCCTTCCGTCAAGCTCTGTGCCGCTATAGGTAACCTTTACTCTTTTGCCAACAGATAAAAGCGGCATATCTGAGATATCCGAGGAAAAATCAAAGCTTGTTTTAGTCTTTGCGGTGACTACAAAGGGAACCCAAGTTTCTTCATCCACAACTCCCAGTGGCTGAACGCCGATATAATATTTGCAGGCTGATGGATCCTCTGTGTTTTTGGAATAGGGAGCCACGTATGAGATAATGCCGTATAACTCGCCATCCTTTGCGGCGGCGACGTTCCTTGTCACGCCTTCAGAGAAGTATCTGTCTATCTTATCTGTATCAAGCGCGATCCCGTTGACAGAAACGTAAGTGTTTTCAGTGACAAAGGAATAGGAATATGTGCCCGGAGGAAACGGCGAATAGCTGTATTTTCCAACGTAAATTTTATATTCTCCCGTTTTTGAATCTATATAGATCTCTGCTGCCTCAGAGCTTTTGAGGCTTTCAAGCTCTCCCACGGTATTGACGGTTATGTGATAGTAATTATCGCTATCATCAAGGGATATCGACTCTACCGTGGTTGCGTTATCCGTAACGTACTTTCCGCGGAAAATATCCTTCAGCAAAGATATTGCTTCGCTGTCATAGTAATAAGCTTCCTCTATGCTTTTGTTTCCGTCATTGTATTTGTTTATTATAACACAAGAGGCAGAGCTTGTTGGGATAACGTCGGTCGCTCCCCTGATTTTCAGCGCAGAGCCTGTGAGAACGAGAATGGCAATAATTGCGACTAATATGACTGAAATGTATACTATAGGTTTTCTTTTCATAATAAAATTCCTTTCGTTTTTAGTTTTTTAAGCTAGAAGCTTTTTGCTTATTCTGCCTTTTTGATGCCATCTATTATTTTCTTCAGCTCTTTCTTTGGCAGGGAAGTGTCGGACTCCAGTATCATAGCGTATTTTCCGTCGTTCCATAAGTAGCTGATGCCAAGCTCGGTCTCTCTGTGATAAACCTCGTACTCTCCGACATAGATAACCTCGCCATCTCCGTTTTCTACCCCGAACTCGAAGCTTGTGTTCAGGGGCATTTGCATGAAGGTAATCATATCCCCTTCTTCGTTTTCGTAGAAATAGTAGGAATAAGCTTCGTTCAGCACCTCCTCGCGGAGTGTGTAGCCCTCGGGCAGGTAAGTAATCTCATAGACGACCTCTATGGTGCTGAGATCATCATCGCCACTTGGGTAACTGATGCTGAAGTAATCCTCGTAAACCGTTTTGATGAACTCTCTTATCTCGTCCTTATACACGGTAGCGCAGCTTGCCAAAAGGAGTGTAGACGCTACTAAAACCGCCGCCACCTTTGCTTTGCCGAGACTCAGGCTCGGGTTGAAGATGCGTTTGTTATTGATAATTCTGTCCATCTTCTTCAGGTGCGCCGTAGAGCACACAACAGCCCCTCCTTCGCAGGAAGCCAGCTCTCTTTCGACCCTTCTGGCCAATCCCTCGGTCAAGGCCTGCTTGAATAATTCCAAATCAGTCTTATCCATAAAACTCTCCCTTCAAATTCTTTCTTAAAATTTCTTTCCCGCGCTCCAGTCTGCTATATACTGCCTTCTCCGATATGCCCATCATCTTCGCTACTTCCTTTATGCTCATATCTTCAACGTATACGCAGTTGAGCGTTATACTGTATAGCTCGTTCATTCGGGATATTTCTTCAACTACCAGATCGTAGTTATGCTTTATATCAAGCTCTTCGAGAAGGTTATGCGCGCCCACCCCGGAAAAATCTTCAATATTCTCGGAGTAAATAACCCTCCTCGGGGATTTACTTAAGATAGTATGTATCTCGTTATAGAGTATTGATATAAGATAGTTGCGGATATCGGTTTCGCTACGGTTGAAGTTTATTTTGTGTATCCATTTCGTTACGCGCCAGAATAAGCATTGAACCGCATCCTCTGCATCCGCCTCCACGTTGAAGCTTTCGTAGCTTTCAAATTTCTTTTGCGCCAGGCGGATCATCTCATCGTGAAATCGTATGTATAAACGTTTTATTTTGCTACTGTCAGCATCGTCTAAAGCTGACGTCAGAAACATTAGCACAGGCTTTACCTCCGTGTTTATATAGGTTGCTTTTATAAAGTAAGTAAAGGTAGTTTAATATATAATTATTATATCATATAAGAAGAGAACAATCAAGAAAAGCTCCTTCGCTCACGCTTTATATCGTTTTCTATCTATATATACTGTTTTTTTCATCAAAATTCTGCAAGATTTTAAAATTTTTTCAAAAAAATGAAATTTTTTGTTTTTTACTTTCTTAATTCCCGTATGTAAAGAGCAGGGTCGGATTTCTCCGACCCTGTTTTTTGGTTGTTATTGTTTTTTGTTTTTAATATCAACGAATTAAAGCCACCTTAGTATCCCTGCGTTAATGCGCTCTCCCTC
>JAZTXP010000048.1:0-6574 GCA_045636465.1 Eubacteriales bacterium | reverse complement strand
TAACCTTAATATTTTTAGTACAATTAAGTATTTTTACACGTTTATAAAACCTGATTTTGTTTGTACTACGTATTATCATGATGTGTTTAATATATATTTAGCTATTACCAATGATTGTTATGAAGGTATTGAAGTCAAAGCTTTGATAGATAACATAGTTAATGAGTGCTTAAGTATCAAAACTAAAGCCGGAAGAAAAAAGGAAGGCGAAAAAAGAATCCTTGATGCTTT
The DNA here is from genome assembly GCA_045636465.1 of Eubacteriales bacterium. GTDB lineage: Bacteria > Bacillota > Clostridia > Oscillospirales > CAG-272 > UBA1740. The sequence goes on along the minus strand of JAZTXP010000048.1, from coordinate 6,343 downwards.
TCATATTACAGATAAAAAGCAAAGGCCCCGTTGGATACAAGGAGCTGAATGGCCGATGGGGGTTAATTCACCTCTGAAGTTTCTAGAACAAAAGCGACACAAAGAACATGTTGAATATTTGTTTGAGGATGTGGATACAGGAGTAAGAAGAACAGTCATTCAGTATTATTAACTAAAGTCTTCTATATCAAATTGTCAAAGCAAAGCCACGTTAATATTTTGTAATTAATAAAGCCACCACGGGTAACACCGTGGTGGTGAAAAAGCCGCACTTGTGTTGTCGATAACTCAGAGTATGCAAATTATTTGAATATCTTCGGCGCGATGCTGACCGAGACCGATTCAAGAGGCTACGTAACGAAATATTTCTACGACAGTACAAACGGCAATCTTCTCGCTGAGATCGACGTAAGCACCGGCAGCGGCTACGTTTATACCTACGATGAGATAGGCAGGCTTGAAAAGGTGACTCCCGCGAGCGGTAATGCTACAAGCTACAGCGGTGTTACAAACGCGGAAGAGGTAGAATATACTTACGATGCCGCGCTCCGTCTTTCAAAGATAAACACCGCTACTACGGAATATACCTTTACCTACGATGGCTTTGGAAATTCTACTTCGGTAAGTGCGGGAAGTAACACTCTTGCAACCTATGAGTATAACTCCAACAACGGAAAGCTGAAGAAAATTAACTACGGCAACGGATTTTCTGAAGAATATGTGTACGGAGACCTTGAAAAGGCCACAGAAGTATGGTATAATTATAGTAACGGAACGAGGACGAAGGCTTACACTTACGTGTATAACGAGGATGGTAGCCTACACAGCTTTACCAATCACCTGAGCGGTGAGGTTGTAATATACGAGTACGACTACGCAGGCAGATTTATTTCCTCGTCAGAGACCAAGGCTTCAAATTCCGGGTATAAGAACGATTATACCGTAGATTATGACGGCGAAGGACGAGTTATAGGGGAAACAAGCATTATAGACTACCTTGTTTCGTCTACCGTGTATAACGCAACTCTAAAACCGGAGTATACGTATAATACAAACGGTACGCTAAAGAATACGGAAATCACTCTTCCGGGGGGCGGACGAATCGAGTCTGATTATTCTTATGGAGAATTCAACCGCCTTACGGGAATAAGTCACAGAGCAGGCAGCTTTGATCAAGATATAAGCTATATTTATTATTCTCAAAGCAATAAAACCACAAATCTTGTAAACGGTTATACGAGCACTGTTAACGGAAGCGAAACGAGCTTCAGTTATGCTTACGATTCCAAGGGTAATATAACTACGATCGTTGATCCAAACAATGATGTAACGACCTACACCTACGATGATCTCGGTCAACTTACAAAAGAGGTTAAGGGCAACGTAACAAAGACCTACACTTACGATAATGCGGGTAATATTACGTCTATAACTACTACGACGGAACAGCAAACAATAGATCCCCCTCCCGGATTTGGTCCTATTATACATTGGAGTCTGAATTCAACAAACACGCTTACCACCACTAAGACTTTGTCATATACAAATTCCCAGTGGGGTGATCTGTTAACATCATTTGACGGAACGGCCATTACTTATGACGGTATAGGCAATCCGCTTAGCTACTATAACGGTACTTCCTATACGTTCACCTGGGAAGGTAGAAGGCTTGTTGGAGCAGTTAGCGGTTCAAAAACTATGTCCTTCAAGTACAATGATGAAGGCATCAGAACGAGCAAAACTGTCAACGGAGTTACAACGACCTATTACGTGAACGGCGGCCAAATCGTCGCAGAAAAGACTGATACGAGAACTATAGTTTACATTTATGATGCTACAAGCGCTCCAATCGGTATGATGTATAGAACTACATCTTATGCGGCTAACACATGGGATGTGTTCTGGTACGAGAAGAATTTACAGGGTGACATCATAGCAATTTATAATGCTTCCGGAACAAAGGTAGCAACCTATACCTACTCCGATGCCTGGGGTAATTTTACAGTTTCCTACTCTAACGGTGGTGGATCAACCGGCGCGCAGTACAACCCCTTCAGATACAGAGGTTACTACTACGATACAGACCTTGGTATGTACTATCTGCAGTCCAGATACTACGATGCGAAGATTTGTAGGTTTATTAGTGCTGACTATGCAAGCGTGATAACCGCAACACCTTACGCATTAACGGACAAGAACCTCTATGCTTACTGTGACAATAACCCAGTTGTTCGTGTTGACAATGGCGGTATGTTTTGGGCCACAGCCTTTGACATTGTATCTCTAGCTTTCAGCATAGCGGAAGTAGCTTATGATCCTTCAAACACGTGGGCGTGGATAGGTCTTATCGGCGACGTCATTGATTTATTACCGATAATAACGGGTGTCGGCGAAGCTACTGATTTATTCCGCTTAGGAATGATTGGTGGAGGTATACTTGATGCTGCAGATGATGCTTATGATGTAAAGAGAGCTACAGAAAACACATTATCTGCAATAAATAAAGCCTCTAATATTTTAACTGATGGAGACAATTTTGTATATATATCAAAGAATTCCAAAGGAGTCATTGATTATGTTGGCATCACCAATGATTTTAACAGGCGAGCAGCTGAATGGCGTTTACGTGGACGAAGAATCGTACATTATATTGACAATGTTGACAGAAGTTCAGCAAGAATTATAGAGCAAACAGTTATAGAAGCTTTTGACATGAAGAAAAATGGTGGGTTGCTTTCAAATGCGATCAATAGTATATCCACCCGAAATCCTTTGTATGATAAAGTAATACATTTTAATAGTATATGGAGATGAGAGAATGAAAAGGTATAAAACGGGAGATGTGTTTGTTTTTAAAACAGAAAATGGTTATAGAATTATTTTATGGGCCTATTCAATTGATAAGGTTGGGGATTTCGTAAGAGTTATTCCAGGATTTTACAATGACATTCCAAACAATGTATTAGAAATTGCTTCTGGAAACTGCTCATTCATAATTCAAATCTCGATAAAAACAATGGCTAAAAAGCTTCTGACTTATGTCGGTAGTATAAATGAATCCTTAATTCCAGAGATGCCTAAATATCAAATATCATATTCTGATTTTGGAAGTTACGGACGATTTGATGTAAGTGAGTTCGGCAGAGCACAGAATTTTAGTATCTATGAAGGTGCTTCTGATGGCTCATGCTTACCAAAGCATTTTCAAGAAGTTAATTTGGTAAATGGTGCGGTTGGAATTTACTGGTTCATATACTTAATCACTGAAGGATTTGATAACAAACACTGGAATCTATTTTATCCGGGAGAGAAAAAGCACGATATCTATGAGAAAAAATACGGGATAACGATTTAAGATTTTACGGAGAATATTCTTTTCATATGTATATGTGGTATGCAACGGGATGGTCGTATGATAAAAATATTCCAATAATAAGTGATATAGCTATAAGTGCTGAATATGCATCTGTAGATGCTTATGAATGGGAATCCGGAGAGTACTCTTGGCGTAATATATTGTATTTGTTAATGGGAGGCTTGGGTATATGATTAAAACAAATAAAAACATATTCAAAAATAAACTTAAAACACCCTTCATTCGTTTACTGTTTATCCTTTTATTAATTATAGTCTCTATGTCATTTAGCAGTTGCTCTGTTACAAACTATGACGGACTTGACTATTATGCATCGCACTACAAGAGCATGGGCGATTTTGAGTTAACTCTGGATTTGATTTACAACGATAGTCTGTTTCTTGAAGAATACGACTATACTAGTGGTGATTTCCATTTTGAAAAGCAATTTTTGGTTTATGAAAAGGTTATCCTTTCTCTAGAGTATGATATGAATACCTATTCTTTGGCAAAAAATGCAGTGCTGGAGAACACTACATTGGATAAATCCAGAACTTATAGCTTCTCCGGCTTCGTATTTTATGAAAATATGGCTCTTCCGATTTCTCACGGTCATGTAGAAGATGGGCATAATACAATGCCATTTAAGTGGTTCAACCTCGTGGGATATAATGACGAAACTCATACTATCATCTTTTTAGGTGCACAACTTTCACCTGAAAATTCAAACACTCCCGAAAAATACGAGATTAAAAACGAAGAAGAAATGATTGATTTTATCATTAATGAGTATAGTCAGTGGTACAATTTTGACCGTTAAAGTTGTTTTATTAAACTCTACTAAAAATAACTTTTGCCTAAAAAATAAAAACTCAAAAAAATAGGCGAGGGGCAACCCTCGCCTGAGAGGAAAATTCTAGGGCGGAAAACAGAAAAAGCCGTCTACGGTGTTACAATGCCCCATTACATAAACGGCGGGCAGATAAAAGCGCTTGAAAAGCGCAGGCCCCTCCCTGTCTATAAAAAGGAGTCTTACGGCGAGGAAATTAAAGTCTTCTCGGTTAAGGATAACACGTAGTCAAATTTATCTTTGGCGGGTAAGGTCTCTTTTGCGATGAAATCCTGCTTCGCAGGGGTGAGGTTAGACATATTTGATTTTTACTGAAGGCTTGTACTTTGGATTTCATCTGAACGAAGCGAAGATTCTATCGTTGCCGTATGGCGATTTCACTAAAAGCGATATAAAAAAAGGTAACATTTCTTTTACGATTTGTTACCTCTTTTTTGTGTTTTTTCAGATTCGGCATTGGAAATTCTGATTTCTGCCGAATATTATGCTTTTGATTTCGTTTTTTGCCTTTAGTTTTGATCCTCGGGGCCGATGTAGTCGCGGATGCGGAGGGTTACGCCTGCATTTTCGGCAATGGCGCGGCACTGCTCTATTTCCTCCTCGGTGAGGGTTTCCTTCACTACCGAGAGGACGACCTTGGGAACATAATGCTTTACGCGCTCTGCAAAGGAGATGAGGGCGGCGTGTGATTTCTCGCCGAAGATGGAATGGCAAAGCTGCTGATAGCCTTTAGGACTTGGAGTATTGAGGCTGATGGAGACAACGTCAAATGCGCCCTCGTACATCGGAGCGGTATCTTTTCCTAAGATGAGGTCGGAATGACCGTTGGTATTGATGCGTATTCTGATATGGGGGTACTTCCCTTTCACCGCTTTCGCTACCGATACCGCATCAGCGAGACGGTAGGTGGGCTCACCGTAGCCGCAGAAGATCAGCTCGGGGTATTCATTAAGGTTGCGAGAGAATACAGAGTCCATAACCTCATCGAGGGTGGGCTCGCGCTCAAGCCAGAGGCTGTCGGAGCCATAAGCGCCGTCACCGTTATTGCGAATGCAGAAATCGCAACGGTTGGAGCATTTATTGGTCATATTTACGTAGAGACTGCCGTCTACTACGTAGGTTATACACATTGATCTTTTCATAGGTTAAAGAACCTCTTTGCATTTTCTTCGGTTATGCGCGCGCATTCCTCGGGGGTGATGCCCCATATTTCGGCAAGGGCTTTGTTGGTGAATTCAAGCTTACCGGAATGGTTGAGAGTTCCACGCTGGGGGTGAGGGGCAAGATAGGGGGCGTCGGTTTCGATCAATACCTTATCGTGTGGGAGAGAGGCGGCTACTTCTTTAGGCTTTCTTGCGTTGGTGAAGGTTATTGTTCCCGAAAAGGAGATGTACCAGCCAAGCTTTATAAGCTCTGCCGCCATTTCGCGAGATCCCGAAAAGCTATGAAGAACGCCCTTTACATTTGGATGGCGGCGGATAACCGTCATTACGTCCTCGTGGCTATCGCGATCGTGGATAACTACGGGAACAGATAACTCCTCGGCAAGGAGCATCTGAAGCTCAAAATAGCGCATTTGCTTTTCCTTATCGGTATCGGGATAATGATAATCAAGGCCGATCTCGCCAAGGGCTACGCATTTATTTGATTTATCGAGAATGAGATTTTTTATGTCCGCTATCTCCGAGGTGGGGTCGGAGAGAAAACGGCTATCCGAGGGGTGAATGCCAATGGCAGTATACATATTACCGAAGCGCTTCGCCTGGGCGATGGCCTCGCGAGAGGTCTCGGGGGAGGTGCCTACGTTTATGATATACGACACGTTGGTTTCAAAAAGGGAGCCGATAAGCTCATCGACTCCCTTATCACATTCGGATGAAAATCTCTCGTCATAATAATGGGCGTGAGAATCAAAATATTTCATCAGTGTATGCGCTCTCCGTTCTTTGCTGTGGGATCAAGGAATACAACCTTTACGTCCTCCTCGCCCGAGGCAAGGATCATACCGTAGCTGTCTACTCCGCAAAGCTTTGCAGGCTTGAGGTTTGTAACAAGGCATACCTTTTTGCCTACGAGCTCATCCGGCTTATAGAACTTTGCAATACCGGAAACTACCTGACGTTTTTCATAACCAAGAT
>JAZTXP010000047.1:0-95189 GCA_045636465.1 Eubacteriales bacterium | reverse complement strand
GTCTCTCGGACGTACCTCCACCTTCCTTGTTATATACGCGGAGCGTGACTTGAAGCGCGGAACTTATACCGAAAAGGAGCTTCAGGAGCTTGTTGACCACTTCATTATGAAGCTTCGTCTCGTTAAGTTTGCGAGAACTCCCGAATATAACCAGCTCTTCTCGGGCGACCCTCAGTGGGTAACCGAGTCCATCGGCGGCGTGGCTATTGACGGCAGACACATGGTAACAAAGACCTCCTACCGTTATCTCCACACTCTTACAAACCTTGGCCCTGCGCCCGAGCCTAACCTTACGGTTCTCTGGTCGCTCCGCCTCCCCGAGAACTTCAAGCGCTACTGCGCAAAAATGTCCATCGAGACCTCGTCCATTCAGTACGAGAACGACGATCTTATGAGAATGACTCACGGTGACGACTATGCTATCGCCTGCTGCGTATCCTCTATGAGAGTTGGTAAGGAAATGCAGTTCTTCGGCGCAAGAGCAAACCTTGCAAAGTGCCTTCTTTACGCTATCAACGGCGGTGTTGACGAGGTTTCCGGCAAGCAGGTTGGTCCTAAGTACCGCCCCATCACCTCCGAATACCTTGACTACGACGAGGTAATTGAAAAGTACGATGAAATGATGAGATGGCTTGCGGGAGTTTACGTAAACGCCCTCAACATCATTCACTATATGCACGATAAGTACTGCTACGAGAAGATCCAGATGGCTCTCCACGATAAGCACGTAACACGTTGGTTCGCTACAGGTATCGCAGGTCTTTCGGTAGTTGCAGACTCACTTTCCGCTATCAAGTACGCTAAGGTTAAGGTAGTAAGAAACGAAGCGGGCATCGCGGTTGACTACATCACCGAGGGCGACTTCCCCAAGTACGGCAACGATGACGACAGAGTTGACGAGATCGCATACGATATCGTTCACCGCTTTATGGAGCACGTAAGAAAGAACCACACCTACCGTGACAGTATCCCCACCACCTCTATTCTTACCATCACCTCTAACGTAGTTTACGGTAAGGCTACCGGATCTACTCCCGACGGAAGAAAGAAGGGCGAGGCATTCGCTCCCGGAGCTAACCCTATGCACAAAAGAGATACCCACGGCGCGGTTGCATCTCTTGCATCTGTTGCAAAACTTCCCTTCATCGATTCTCAGGACGGTATCTCCAATACCTTCTCCATCATTCCCGGCGCCCTTGGTAAGGATGACAGAATCTTCGCGGGCGATATCGACGTTGAGCTTGATTGCTCCACAGGCGCTTGCTCTACTCCTACTCTCTTCGAGGGCCTTGACGCAGACGAATTCTCCGGCGAGTTCACCGAGAATAACGGTTAATTTACCCTGTGACAAGATCACAGAATCACAGTACCGACCTATGGTATAATGAATTATCCTAAACGAAAGGAATAAATGAAAATGGCAGCAACACAGAATCAGATAGACAATCTCGTTTCTCTCCTTGATGGCTACGTTAAGAAGGGCGGACACCATCTCAACGTTAACGTTTTCACACGTGAGACTCTCCTTGATGCTCAGGCTCATCCCGAAAGATATCCTCAGCTCACAGTAAGAGTAAGCGGCTACGCAGTAAACTTCGTTAAGCTCACAAAGGAACAGCAGGACGAGGTAATCTCCCGTACATTCCACGAGGAGATCTAATAAACCGAAAATCCAGGGACTTTCCCCTTTATAAAGACCAAAAAAGAGGCTGTCTCGATTTTTGATTGAGACAGCCTTGCTTATAAATACCCTTGTTTTTGTAAACTCAGATTTACAAAAACCTCTTATTTAAGAAAGGAGAACGAGATGAGCGCAATTGGTCATATTCATTCAACAGAAAGCTTCGGCACGGTAGACGGCCCTGGAATACGCTTCGTCGTTTTCCTGCAGGGTTGCCCTATGAGATGCCTCTATTGCCATAATCCCGATACCTGGAAGATGAGCGGCGGCACGCATATGACCGTCGAGGAAATACTTATGCAGTATAGAAAAAATGCCGAGTTTTATAAGCGCGGCGGTCTGACGGTGACGGGCGGCGAGCCCCTTTTACAGATAGACTTTCTTGTTGAATTATTCAGAAAGGCAAAGGCGGAGGGCATACATACCTGCATCGACACGTCGGGCATTACCTATTCGGAGAACAATACTCCATACCTCCGAAAGCTGGACGAGCTGATGAAGTATACCGACCTTGTAATGCTGGATATCAAGCATATTGACAAAGATAAACACAGAGAGCTTACATCCCACGGAAACGAGGGCATTCTCGCCTTCGCAAAATATCTTGAAGGAAAGAACATCCCCCTCTGGGTGCGCCACGTGGTGGTGGAGGGATATACCGACGATCCCGTACATCTTAAAGAGCTTGGCAGATTTATCGGCGCTCTCAAAAATCTTAAAGCGCTGGACGTGCTTCCCTACCACACCCTTGGAAAATCCAAGTACGAATCTATGGGTCTTGAATATCCCTTGGCGGGCCTCCCCTCTCTTGACCGCAAGGACGCAGAGATCGCCAAGGGACACATCCTCGACGGCATCCGCGAGATCAGAGCCGAAACAAACTGATAGCTTTGAACTTTTTAAGAATTTTAATAAAAAAACCTCCTATGGCAAACGCGAAGTGAACCTAAAAGCTTAGACGCTTTTGAAGGTGCATATCAATGCCACAGGAGGCTTTTTATATGTATTGATTTAAGTTATTTCCATTTTTAAGTCAGGCGTTTTCCGCAACCGCTTCTCCGCCTTCTGCCGCGGGAACTTCCTCTGCCTTTGGCGAGTCTTCCACCGAAGGAGCTGTAGCTTCTCCCTTGATATCCGCGGCATCTTCTCCGATCTCTGATGCCTTCAATTTTCTGTCTGCATTAAGCTTATCAAGATAGGAAACCCATTTTACAGATGCCTTCAAATCGGGCTGGGGATAAACGTAGATCAGCTTGCCGCCGTGGTAAATATCGAAGTGATCGCCGGGGGAGACGGGGAACGCGCCGATCTTGTCTGTTTTAACGGTGAACTCAATCGACTCGCCGTGCAGTGTTCCGCAAAGCCTGAACTCATCCTTATCCATATAGATCTCGCCCTCGCCTGCGTTGGGATCCATAAATCCGTCCTCACCGGGAGTTCCAAGGCGCGCTTTGGATTCAAGATGGCCGTTCTCTATATCAATAGAATCCTGCTGCCAGGCAAACCAATCGTTTATTCTCTCAAAGGGAGCGTTATGTAGAATGTACCTCGAGTCAAGAGTCGCATCCAGGCCGCATTCGCAGCGAATATGATTATCGCCTGCGGTGATGGTATCCTCCTTGTTACATACGGGGCACTTGTAGAGGATCTTATCCACACCGAGAGTCATATCCTTACATTTGTATTCAACGCCTGCCATACTAAGCTCGTCGTCATTGTATATAGCGCGCTCGGTGATCTCCCTGATCTCGTCAATACTGCGCTCCGCAACCTCCTCGGATGTAAGAAGGCGTTTTACCGAAGCATTGATCCTACCTATTCTGTCTCCGCCCTTATTCATCCATTTAGGGAAGGTGAGGTATGCGCCCTCTGCCTTCCAGGCATAAAGGTCAACGCCCAGCTTTTTAATAAGCTCCGCAGTACCCTCGGCAACAGGAAGAGTGCGGCCGAAGCAGGAGAGCCTGCCCTCGGCAAAAATAACGATTACCGCATTTTCCTTCTTCGCGCGCAGAATATTTATAATGGTAGAAACGTCGGCAGTGAACATCCTCTTGGTGATAACGTGCATATGCTTCAGTATCCCCGCCGTTGAAGGATTACGCATAAAATGTTCGCTGACGATGTAGGTAGGACGGATGGGGTAAAGGGTGAGCGCCGAAAGAATGTGGTCATTATTACTGGTGTGAGTAGCTACAACGATGGCGGGTCCCTTAATATCCTTAACTATTTTTTTATCAAAATGGATTTTATATTTCAGAGTGTAGAAGGGCTTAAGCACCGCATACACAAGGTTGAAGAGAATAGGATTTATCTTTCCTATCTCGCCCTTTGGTTTCTTTTTGGTATCCTTTTTACTCATTTTTGCACTCCATTAATTTAATAAATGAATGTATTACGCCGCACCCATTATATCACATCAGAGAATAAAATGTCAATAATTTTTAATTTATTTTTTAAGATGCCGAGGGAGGCAGGGAAAATATATGGGTCTGTTTTCTCTGAAAAAGCGTGTATTTTTTCATTATCCCAACAAAAAAAGAAACCCCTCCCAAAATAATGAGAGGGGTTATTTGCTTGTTAAAAGTTTTATTATGTCAACTATTGTTTACCTTTTGAAGGTTTTATCCAGTCGTAATCAGAGATGATTAAATTCTCTCAACAGAGATAGTTACATTCTCGCCGTTGATGTTCCATTCCTTTGCATTAGCAAGGGTAGTGCCAACAGAAAGCTCTACGCCGAGAGTTTCCTCTTTGATCTCATCTGCATTTCTCTCGGCAATTGCCTCAACTGTGGAGTTGCCGCAGAATGCGATTCTGATGTTATCCATAACCTCAAAGCCGGAATCCTTACGCATTGTCTGGATCTTGGATATGATCTCGCGAACGTTACCCTCCTCGATAAGCTCGGGAGTAAGGTTCTTGTCGATAACTACTGTAACGCCTCTGTCGCCAAGAGACTCAAAGCCTTCCTTCTTTGTCATCTCGATAAGAAGGTCTTCCTTGGTAAGCTCGATATCAGCACCCTGAATATCAAGGTGGATCGCGCCCTTCTCTTCAAGCTCTGCGTAAGCCGCGTTGCCGTCAAGATTCTGAAGCGCCACTCTGATACCGCCAAGGTACTTGCCGTATTTAGGACCAACTGTACGAAGCTGGGGCTTGAAGTTATAGGTGGTGAACTCGGAAACGTTATCGGTGAACTCAACGCTCTTAACGTTAAGCTCCTCGCGGATTACCGCGATGAAGGACTCGTCGGGAGTCTTGTCTGCCTTAACGTACATCTTTGCAACAGGCTGACGGTTCTTGATAGCCGCCGCATTACGGCAAGCGCGTCCCAGAACTACAACGTCCACAACCTCTTCCATATTCTCCTCAAGCTCAGGGTCGATCATAGACTCATCCGCTACGGGATAGGAGCAAAGATGGATAGACTCGGGAGCAGACTTATCAACCGAGCAAACGAGATTTCTGTAGATCTCCTCTGTCATGAAGGGGATATGAGGAGCGGAAAGCTTCGCCACGGTTACAAGACAGGTGTAAAGTGTCATATATGCGTTCACCTTATCCTCGGGCATATCCTTAACCCAGAAGCGCTCGCGGCATCTTCTTACGTACCAGTTGGAAAGCTCGTCAACGAAGCTCTCAAGAACTCTGGTGGACTCGGTGATCTTGTAATTTGCAAGAAGATTATCTACCTTCTTAACAGTGGAATTAAGCTTGGAAAGAATCCACTTATCCATTACGGAAAGGGTGTTCTTGTTGAGTGTATACTTAGTGGGGTCGAAGCCGTCGATATTGGCATAAAGCACGTAGAAGGCGTAGGTATTCCAAAGAGTACCCATGAACTTTCTCTGACCTTCAACCACCGCGTCACCGTGGAAGCGGTTAGGAAGCCAGGGCGCGGAGTTGGAGTAGAAGTACCAACGGATAGCATCTGCGCCGTACTGCTCAAGAGCCTCGAAGGGGTTAACCGCGTTGCCCTTGGACTTGGACATCTTCTGTCCGTCCTTATCAAGCACGAGACCGAGAACGAGAACGTTCTTATAGGGCGCGCAGTCGAAGATAAGGGTGGAGATCGCCATTAAGGAGTAGAACCAACCTCTTGTCTGGTCGATACCCTCAGAGATGAAGTCTGCGGGGAACTGCTTTTCAAACATTTCCTTATTTTCAAAAGGATAGTGCCACTGAGCGAAGGGCATAGAGCCCGAGTCAAACCAGCAGTCGATGACCTCGGGAACTCGTGTCATCTCGCCGCCGCACTTATCGCACTTGATAGTAACCGCATCGATGAAGGGTCTGTGAAGCTCGATATTATCGGGGCAATTAGAGGACATAGACTTCAATTCCTCGATAGAGCCAACAGAGTGCTTATGACCGCAGGAGCATTCCCAAATATTAAGAGGAGTACCCCAATATCTGTTACGGGAAACACCCCAATCCTGAACGTTTTCAAGCCAGTCGCCAAAGCGTCCCTTACCGATATTTTCGGGAATCCAGTTTACTGTATTGTTGTTTGCAATAAGCTTATCCTTAACCTCTGTCATCTTGATGAACCAGCTGTCGCGAGCATAGTAGATGAGAGGAGTATTACATCTCCAGCAATGGGGATAATCGTGCTCAAACTTAGGCGCGGAGAAGAGCTTTCCGCCTGCCTTAAGATCCTCAAGGATGAGGGGATCTGCCTTCTTAACGAAGACGCCTGCGTACTCTGTTTCCTCTGTCATCTCGCCCTTGCCGTTAACAAACTGAACGAAGGGAAGGCCGTATCTCTTACCAACCTTGGAGTCGTCCTCACCAAATGCGGGAGCGATATGAACGATACCTGTACCGTCGGACATTGTAACGTAGCCGTCGCAGGTAACGAAGTGAGCCTTCATACCCTGTCTCTCTGCTTCCTTGCCGGTACATTCAAAGAGAGGCTCGTAGGGGCGGCGCTCAAGCTCGATACCCTTCATCTCGGAAAGGATCTCGTATGCGGGAGTACCCTCTTCTCTTGTAAGTCCGCCGAGAACGTTATCAAGAAGAGCCTTTGCCATATAGTAGGTGTAGCCGTCGCATGCACGAACCTTGCAATAAGTCTCCTCGGGGTTTACGCAAAGGGCAACGTTTGAGGGAAGAGTCCAGGGAGTGGTTGTCCAAGCCAGGTAATACGCATCCTCATCAAGACATCTGAAGCGAACAACCGCAGATCTCTCCTTAACAAGCTTATATCCCTGAGCAACCTCGTGAGAGGAGAGGGGTGTGCCGCAGCGAGGGCAATAAGGAACGATCTTATAGCCCTTGTAAAGGAGGCCCTTGTCCCAGATCTTTTTAAGAGCCCACCATTCGGACTCGATGAAATCGTTAGTGTAGGTAACGTAGGGGTTTTCCATATCAGCCCAGAAGCCAACTGTGCCGGAGAAGTCCTCCCACATTTCCTTGTACTGCCATACAGACTCCTTGCAGTGAGCGATGAAGGGCTCAAGACCGTAAGCCTCGATCTGATCCTTGCCGTCAATGCCCAGCTTCTTCTCAACCTCAAGCTCAACGGGGAGTCCGTGAGTATCCCAGCCCGCCTTACGAAGAACTCGTCTGCCCTTCATAGTGTGGTATCTGGGGATCATATCCTTGATAACTCTGGTAAGCACGTGACCGATGTGGGGCTTACCGTTTGCGGTGGGTGGGCCGTCAAAGAAGGTGTAATAGTCACCCTTCGATGCCTCAATACTCTTCTCGAAAACCTTGTTTTCTTCCCAGAAGCGTCTTACCGCCTTTTCTCTTTCGACGAATGACAGGTTCGTCGAGACCTTTTCATAAACTTCCATTTTCTTTCTCCTGTAGTTATGAATTTATGTGATTTATTTGTTAGCAAATTTAATTATCTATAGTTCGCGTTGCGTGATTTGTAAAGCGTTTTCAAATGTTTTTTACAAGTTACTTTCAGACAAACGCCTTTTGCGATGAGATTTTTATTGTAGTATTTTTTATTTGAAAAATTTTTAGCAGAAATCTTCGTTCTTCTTCCCGACGGTGTATAGGAATACAGCGAGGTGAAGAAAACGGAGATAGCGCCAGCGGTTATGCAAAAATTTACAAATCAAAACCTACGTCGAGCTTGGTTATGAACAGATAAATATGCCAAAATTATTCCGCAAAAGTCCGATATAAAAACAAAAAAATGCCCTTTCGACAGAAAGGACAAAATACATCTAACCACCTTACATATCTAACAATACGCGCCCACTTTTACGTCTGGCTCACGGCGCGCCTTACTTTGTTCGGGAGCGCAGCTCGGAAGTGATATTCACGCTGGGGGTACTTTCCATCGGCTCGCACCAAATGCCGACTCTCTGGGGGATTTTCCCGAAGGCTACTGTCTTCGTCATCGCTTTTACTTAAAAGATTATATAATATTTTTTAATGTTTGTCAAGAGTTTTTAAAAAAATTCGCGCAAGTATAAAAATAGGCTTGAAAAAATCTACGCATTGTGATAAACTAGAATAAAACAAAGAAAGGGCGGTACGAGCCTTTATGAACAGAGAAAAATACGGCATATCCGCCGTGGAATACGAGGTAACCGACTCCACAAACGAGCAAGCTAAAATATATGCAAGGGGCGAATGGTGCGGCGAGCCTACCCTTTTCATCGCAGAGGAGCAAACCAAGGGACGAGGAAGATACTCTCGCAAATTTCATTCAAAAAGCGGCAAAGGTGCATACTTAAGTTTACTTTTTAAGCCCGAAAGCAGTATAACCGACACAACGTCAATAATTTCTCTTGCCGCAGTTTCTATGATAAAGGCGATAAACGAACAGGTAGCGGCAGATATAAAAATCAAATGGGTAAACGACCTTATCCTTGGCGAGAGAAAGCTCGGCGGCATTCTCATTGAAGGAGCGATAGACCCCTTGACAAGATCCTATAGCTACCTTATCGCGGGAATCGGTGTGAATCTCTATAAGACCGATTTTGACAAGGAGATCCAGGGCATTGCCACAAGCCTTGAGGGCGAATGCGGCAAAAGAATAGAAAAAACACAGCTTGTCCGCTCATTCGTGAAGCACTTTCTCCGGGGCATAAAATCCCCTGATTCCGACGAGCTTTTCGAGGCCTACAAAGATAGGCTTATTACCTTAGGCAAGGCGGTGACCGTAAAAACCGTCACCGAGGAATACGGAGCAATCGCCACAAATCTTAACCGCGATTATTCCCTTTCGGTCATCACAGAATCAGGCGACGAGCGCCGCGTCTACACCGGCGAGGTCAGCGTTAAAGCAAATTAAAAATCTACCGCCCCCCTCGGGGATATGACGGAATACGATGTGCGGCAGATATGACCGCTACAAAAACGGAGGTATATTATGTTTGATGCGAAGAAAACGAAGGACGCATGCGTCAGATGGATCCAAGACTTTTTCAAGGAAAACGGCGAGGGCTGTAATGCGATTTTAGGCATCTCCGGAGGAAAGGACAGCTCCATAGCGGCGGCTCTCTGCGTAGAGGCTCTCGGCAAGGATCGCGTGATCGGTGTGCTGATGCCCCAGGGCGAGCAGCAGGATATTGACAAGGCTTATATGCTGGTCAACCATCTGGGTATACGCCACTACGTGGTGAATATCAAGGGGGCTGTGGATTCAATTCTCTCCGCTATGCCAAAGGAGATGGAGATCACAAGCCAAACGAAGGAAAATCTCCCTGCCCGCATTCGTATGTCAACTCTCTATGCGGTGAGCCAATCGCAAAACGGCCGCGTCTGCAACACCTGCAATCTTTCTGAGGATTGGGTGGGATACTCTACCAGATACGGCGATTCGGTAGGCGATTTTTCGCCTATGAGTAACCTGACCGTTACAGAGATCAAGGAGATCGGACATCTTCTGAGGCTCCCCTACGAGCTGGTTGAAAAGATCCCCATCGACGGCCTCTGCGGCAAAACCGACGAGGGTAATCTAGGTTTTACCTATTCCGAGCTTGATACATACATTCGCACAGGTGTCATTGAGGACTCCCACAAAAAGGAAAACATCGATCGCCGCCATAGTACAAATCTCTTCAAGCTTCGTCTGATGCCCACCTTCGATGCAGGGCTTGATGTAAAAGCATAACAACACTTAATAAGCGGCTGTCTGAGACCCCAAGACAACCGCTTGTTTTTTTAATATAAAGCAAAGTGCATTTCAGAATCAACAAAATCAGCTTAATAAGTAAATAATTATTGTCATATCAGTGGTTATTTGATAATAAAAACACCGCATTTATAAAATAGCTATCGCCTATTCTTCGACTAACCTATGCAATATCCCGTTGTATCACAGAAACAGCGGCCTTATCTGCTCTCCTCTTTTCATAGCCTCGTATGCCTCGGGTAGTCTTGAGAAATCCGCCACCAGGGAATGGGGCTTGTTTTTCGGCGAGTCCTGCTTCATAGGAACGAAGTATACCGATTTTCTGTTAAGAAGCCTGCCTATATTCCCCAGGTTCTGCGACATAGCATCATTAGTTGCCAGGGCGATGAGCAAGGGTCTATCGCACCGCAGATGGGCTTTTGCCGCCATGGTCACCGCCGTATCGGTAATTCCCAATGCCATTTTGGCAAGGGTATTTCCTGTACAAGGGGCAATGATAAGAGCCTCAAGCGGTGTTGCCGGGCCAAGAGGCTCCGCCTCTGCCACCGTATGTATGACCCTCCTGCCGCAAAGCTCCTCAACCTCCAGCCTAAGTTCCTCTGCCAGATGAAATCTGGTATCGGTTTTATAGACCGCCTCACTCATTATAGGCTGTATTTCAAGACCCACCGCCAAAAGCTTCTTCATTGCTCCCAAGGACTCGCCGTGAGTGCAAAACGAGCCACACATTGCATAACCTATCATTAAAAATTCCTCCTGAATTTCGTTTGACCGACCAAAGCCCGAAAAAAGCCTTGGTCGGTATTTTTGAAAAATAGCAGATAACATGCTTCCATGGTTTACATAACCCGATTTGATAACTACAAAGCAAAGCTTTTCGACAAAAGGGGCTACTTTCCTTTGAAAATCGCCTTCATTATATATTTTGCATACAGTCTGCCCGAGCTGATGGGATACATTTTATCGGGGATCGATGCCATAATATTCACCTCGTCGGACGAGAAGTTTTTCCCCGATGCAAGCTCGATTATCCTGACGCCCGAGGATAAAATATCAGCTTCCCTTTTTCGAGTTAATATCCTTTTCGGCGCGGTATTGATAAGGATATCCAAGCCTGAAAAGTCTCCCCCGTCCACCGAGCTTACATCCGCCCCCTCTGCAGCAAGCGCGGTGATCTTTTCCTCGCTACCGGAGAAGATGCGTACCTTGGCGCCAAGGAACAAAAGCAGCTCCGAAAGAGTGGAGCCTATACGTCCGTATCCCACAACTCCGATAGAAAGCTCGCTTATGTCGCGGTCGGTCTCGGTCATAATTCTTCCAAGAGCACCATGGGCAGTAATTTTGGCATTTTCTATTAGGAAATCCTCATCCAGTGATGCATCGTAGATCTCCGCTCCGCGGGATCTCAGCCTCTCTGCCATAAGAGGTGGCATTCCGTATCCCGCAAAAATTACACCCTGATCGGCAAGGGGCAAAAGCTCCGAAAGAGCGCTTCCGGCTCCATTTACGGTAACGCCGTCTCTCGTGGTGGGAATGGGAAGAATTATCAGCCTCTCATAAGGGAAATCTCTGCCGAGGCTCCACTCCTCAATAGCACGGGCGCAAACCCTTAACCGTTCGCCGCCGCCTAATCTGATTATCTTCATATTTACCTCCAAGGAAAAAGCCTTGAGGCTCTGAAACAAAGCCTCTTTTCAAAAGGCTTTATGTTACATAATATGTAAAAAAGAAAAAACGGTGACGGACAAGTCTAACTTCGCTTATCCCCCCATCACTGTGCATAGCACAACCCCACTTTCCCTTTTGCAAAAACTTGCTAATAAAAAAAGAACAAACATACAAGATTTCGGCTTCTTGCACGTTTGCTCTTCTCTTGGCAAGCACTGCATCCACAGACACAGATGCTATTTTATTAATCTTCCTTCGGGTGCATGATAGACAGAGGCATTTTTTCCTTTATCGTCTCCATAGCCTCGGTGCAAAGGCATTTGCCTTTATCCACCATACATACCACTCCTACCGCCGCCATAGTACATAAAAATACAGTGAAGCATAGGCTCATGCATGTTCTTTTTCGTGCAAACATAAATACATCCTTTCTGTCAAAACATTGATTGCAATGATATTTTGCCCAAAATGAAAATAATTATTTGCATTTTGAATAAAAAAACAACCACACAAAACAATGTGGTTGTTTTTTAGATTATCGACCTATGCCGATGAAAAATACAGAAATTATAAATATAACATATAAGATCACAAACACAAACGCAAGACCCACGTGGATCAGTCTTCCCCTGGCGTGATTGCGCACGTTGATATTTGATGAATCGAATGCATTGATAAGCACAGCAATCAGTCCAACTAGAGGGATTGCGTAAAGAATGTCTCGAAGGAAGTAACCAAAGGGAGTTATAGACTCGCTTTCGCTTGTGGCGGAAGTCTTTAACTGAATATCATCATTCATATTATTTTTCATATTATTTTTCCTCCTCGGTATTGTTTTCGGTCGCCTCGGAAGCCTCCTTGGCTTCAATGCGATGCTTGATCTTGAAGGTGATCTTGTGAGCCACGGTGTGAATTGCAACAGACCAGATTATGTATGCGGTAACAACGATCAGCTTATCGTAAGGATAGCTCATCACAGGGAAGAATTCAAGAAGAAGTCCTACTGCGGTTGCAATTCCTACTATAACTACCGTAGCCAACACAGGTATCATTCTCGCCAGAGTATTTTTCTTCATAGCAAAGATGGGCTTGCCGTATTTTTCGCAATGCTTGTAAGCATTATACAATCCCCTGCCGACAAAGAATGCCATTACCGCCCAGAAGATGGAGATAATAAACAGCTCGAATATCTTGTAAATGGTGATATTATAAAGATGCATCTCACCGGGGAAGAATACGTCACTATGATAAAGAAGTACTCCAATAAGAAGGATAAGGGCAGAGCAAACTATGCCGAATCCATCCTGAGGCTTAAGGTTCGAGAGCTTAAAGGGCTTATGCTTTCCCGCCCTCTTCAAAGCCATCATCTTATTGAGTTTATTCGCAAGATAGAATACGCAGACAAGACCAAAGGCAATAACCGTAGCTAAAATGAACCAGTCGTATGCGTAGGAATCGGAACTCTTATCGGGAAGCATGGTCTGTATGCCGAATATAATAGTTGCCACGCCCACGCCGCGGCCGATAATGACCGAGGGGATGAACCAGGCAAGCTTCATCCTGATAGTGCCCGCCACCATAGTGAGAGCGTCATCGGGGAAGATGGGGAACATCATCATAAGCGGGAAGTATACCGTACCGTTATCGCGAAGAAGGGTAAGCGCCTTTTCGGAATCAGCCTCGCCGAGAAGCTTTTTACACAATTTATATCCGCCGAATCTGCCAAGAGTATAAAGCATAGTTGATGAAAGCATTACTCTCGCAAAGGATATAAGAAATGCCGCAACCGGATCGGGATAAAGATGATTGATAAGAAGGATGAATGCCATCGAAAGTCCGGGGATGAAGCAAAGAAGAATGGTAAGCACGCTGAGTATTCCCGTGATCGCCACAGTTCCCCAAAGTGTGCCTTGATATGCGCGGAAAAGCTCTTCGTTAAACATAAAGCCGTCCGGACCGTAAACAAAAACACCGGTGGCAAAAAGTATCGCAAAGGTTACTATGGATACAAGGAATATAGTTCCTATCGCACTGACGATGCCTTTAATCTGTTGTTTTCTCTCTGTGAAGATTTTTTTGATTTTAGCGCTAAGCTCTTCTACTCGCGCCTTAATTGTTTTCATGATCAAAAAATCTCCTTTCTTGTAATTTTTCTCTTGAATGTTTTTTGGTTTAATTAATTTATTTTGTACGGGACTTAAATTATGATTTAATTTTACCACAACATCCCGACAAAGTCAAGAAATTCAGGCATTGTTTACAATTTATTAAAGTATTTTTAAAGAAATCAGCCAAAATTGCAAAATAAAAGAAAATATTTTATTAATTTTCCTTTTGTCGATTGACAAAGTCTATGCTTTGGTGTAAAATGTATAATGGAAAAATATCTAAGGATGGAGAAAATAAATGATCAAATGTAAAAATTGTGGCGGCCTTTGTGATTACAAGGGCGAGAGCCACTGCCCAAGCTGCCACCTTGAATACACCGTGACAGAGCTTGAGGCTTCGGACATGATGAAGGAGGCTCGCGCCGCTCTTAAGTCCAGAAACTACGAAACTGTAAAGGAAAACCTGCACTTCCTCGCAAACAGAGGTGTTCTTGAGGCTGAAAGAGAATACGCTGCGATCCTGGAGAAGGGACGAATTGTTCCCAAGGATACCGACCTCGCGTCAAGATACTATCTTTCCGCAGCAAGAAAGAACGATGCCCATTCGGCATACAAATACTCCCGCCTGCTTGCAAAGAGCGATGAGAAGGTTAGCCGCTTCTGGCTCGCCTTTGCTGCTTTGCTCGGCGCGCAGGAGGCCTTTCCCAAGGCGGCAGATATGTACCGCCACGACGGTGACGAGGACAGCGCAACCTTCTACTATGCTATGGCGGCAGCCTGCGACGATACCGCTGCCACAGTTACTATGGCAAAGAGATACTATAACGGAATAGGTGTTGAACCGAGCGAGCATCACGCAAAATGGTTTATGGACAGACTCACCTTCCCGCCTATCTATGCTATCAGACTTAAGCTGGCGCTCCGCAAGCTGGAAAGCCATGAGCCGCCCGCACCCGTGTTCACTAACAGAAACGCAATCATACGCCGCCTTCTCCGCCAGGCAGAGGGCTTTGGCTTCTATGAAGCAATGCGTAAGCTCTCAAGAATTCTTGCAGAAACCAGCGATCCCTCAGCTCTCTGCTCTCTCGGCGTACTACTTGCCGAAGGCATCGGTGGCCCCGTTGAGGCTGACGAGGCGGTAGCCGTTCTCGAGCAAGCATTAGCGGCAGGATCTTCCGATGCGGCAAAATATCTCGGCGATCTCTTCGTGAGCGGCAAGGTTGTGGAGCAGGATATCCAGCGCGCTCTTGACTATTACAAGCATGCTACCTCTATGGGCTACAGCAGTGCTTACGAGGCAATGGGCGATATCTTCCGCGAGGGAGAGCTTGTTCCCTGCAATATCGCTTATGCCATCGAGCTTTACAAGACCGGCGGCAATCAGGGCGATGAAAACTGCCGCCAAAAGGCAATGGAGCTTATTGAGCAGAGAGAGGGCCTTTACAAAATGGCACTCGCCCATGAGGAGGACAATCCCACCGAGGCATTCGAAGCTCTCAGTCTCTCTGCGGCAATGGGCTATCTTCCCTCTCATATTGAGCTGGCAAGATTCTACGAAAACGGAATCGGTACAAAGATAGATCGCGGCGCGGCATTCTTCTGGTACGGCTTTGCCGTTAAGAAGGGCGATACCGATGCTATCTACCACTTGGGCAGATGCTTTGCAAGAGGTATTGGCGTTGCCTTTAACTTTGACGTTGCTATGGACCTTCTTACAAAGGCTATCAGATACGGATCTGTTGAAGCAGAAGCAGAATTCGCAAGACTCTCCGAGAACAAGACAAAGGCGCTCTCCCGCCAGCTCTTCTCCAAAGCTATGCGCCTTATCTATCAGCAGAAATTCAAGGAAGCCAGAGCGATCCTCGAGGTATGCCACGAGTGCGGACACGCTCAGGGCTCTTATACCCTCGGATGTATGTATGAGTTTGGTCTCGGCGGCTTTACCGACAGAGAGGGCGCAAAGGCTCTTTACGAAGAGGCTTACAGAGGAAAATTCCGCGACCCCAAGAACGACTACAAGCTCACAATCCTCAGAATGACCAGATAATAGGCATTTTTGACTACTATATTTTACAAACAAACCTAATAATCACAGGAGTAACATAAAAAATGAAAGTTACTTGGCTAACACAAGCAGGTCTTTATTTCAAAAACAGCCGTCTTGAGATCCTCGTTGATCCCTACCTTACAGACTGTATGGGAGAGCGCGATCTCAAAAAGGCGAGAAGGATCCCTGCGGACGAATCCTACTTTGATATTTCGCCCGACCTTATTCTTATAACCCACGAGCATATCGATCATTGCAACGAGAAAACTCTTGGAAGGTTCCTCGCAAAAACAGATAAGGAAATAACTATCCTGGCATCCGAGGGAGCATACAACCGCATACTTCCTATGTCGGGCAACCACAACCTTGTGCTTCTCGCTCCCCATTCTGTATGGAGTGTCAGCGGCGTTACCTTCTATGCCGTACACGCGGAGCATAGCGACAGATCTGCCGTAGGCTTCATCATCGACGACGGCAAGAAGACCTACTACGTCAGCGGAGATACCCTCTATAATTACGACGTTATCGATGACGTTCTTGACCTGGTTGAGGACGGAGTTGACTACGCCTTCCTTCCCATCAACGGCAGGGGCAATAATATGAACGCCAAGGATGCGGCAGACTTCGCCTACGAGATCGATGCAAAGTGCGCTATTCCTATCCACTACGGACTCGTTGACGACGTTGATCCCGCCACCTTTGACTTCGAGGACAAGGTAATCCTCACACCCTACGAGGAATATTCGCTCTGATAAATACACACTGCATAAAGGAGATTAACCTATGAGAGATTCCTTTAACCCCTTAATTGTCCTTGTGATAGTTTTCATACTTGCAGTCATCGGAGCAACAATCTTAGACGATATGTCAGCAATAACAGATTGTTTTTAACTCCATACCAATAAACCCTCTCGGCAAAAACCGAGGGGGCTTCTTTTATCAATAAGAAAGCGAGAGCCGAAAAATGATATAATCCCCTTAGAGTAGACACTTGAAAAAACAAAAAATTTTCAAGACTACTTTAAGGGGGTTATATCAAATCCCTTTATTCTTGCTCCGTTTTTTATATTTTTCTCAAAGAAGATGCTCCATATCAAAGGAAGGCGAGCAAAACGACTTACAAGAGATGCACACCTCTCTCGCGGCAGATGCGAACAGTTTCCTCGTCCCAGATGCTTGCCTGCACCTCGCCGATGTGAGCTGTGCCGAGAAGAAGCATACAGAGGCGGGACTGACCTATTCCGCCGCCCACCGTCAGGGGCAGCTCGCCATTAAGGAGTCGCTTATGGAAGTGGAGATTTTTTCTCTCCTCCAGACCTCTTTCCTGAAGCTGATAAAGGAGCGCCTCCCTATCAACTCGGATACCCATCGAGGATATTTCCAGGGCACAGTCAAGAGCCTCGTGATAGAAGATAATATCTCCGTTAAGCGACCAGTCGTCATAGTCGGGAGCGCGGCCGCCGTGGGGCTTGCCGTCGGATAATTTACCGCCGATCTGCATAATAAAGGCGGTTTTATGCTCGCGAACAAAGCGGTATTCTCTCTCCTCGGGAGAAAGATGGGGATAAAGCCGCAAAAGCTCCTCCGAGGTTATGAAGGTCACCTCGGGGCAAAGCTCCACCGCAAGCTCAGGGAACTCGGTGCGCAGTCTTACACTCACATCGTAGATAGCCTCCACGATCTGCCTGACAAGCCCCTTTAAGTATTCTGTATTTCTGTCCTCCTTGGTGATGATTCTCTCCCAATCCCATTGGTCAACGTAGATGGAATGAGTGTTATCAAGCTCCTCGTCGCGGCGGATAGCATTCATATCGGTGTAAAGACCGCCGTAGGTTGGAAATCCGTATTCAAGGAGGGCCATTCTCTTCCATTTAGCTAGGGAATGGACAACCTGCCCACAGATCTCCGCATCGGGAATGTCAAAGCTTACGGCTCTCTCATAGCCGTTAAGATCGTCGTTAAGTCCTGAGCCCTCCTTAACAAAAAGGGGCGCGGAAACACGAAGCAGATCAAGCCTCTTTGAAAGAGTCTTCTGAAAGCCTTGTTTTATAAATGATATCGCCCTCTGGGTCTTATACAAGCCAAGAGGGGATCTATAGTTTTCAGGGATGCATATTTTGCTCATTTTTTCTCCGTCCAAAGAACCAAGGCTTTGTCTTAAGCTCTTTTTCTCTTATATTGTAAACAATTATTTTCAAATTATAGGATTTACAGATATGTCGCAACAAAAATCTCTATTGCGGTATATCCGGAAATTCCACCGAATTTAGATGCGGCGTCTATTCTTGCCAGCTCACTCATTATCTCGGAGAGCTGCTCCTTGCCGTACCTTTTAACCGAGGCCAGAAGATGCTGGGCGCGGTATTTATTAATGCCCATTTTCTCCTCCATATCCTTCTGACCGCCCCCCTCGGATACAAGAAGCGACACACTTGAAAGCTCGGAAAAGCTCCTCGACATCATAGCGAAAATAACACCGGGATCTACCCGCCTGAACTTCATTTCCTCAAGAGCCGCAAACGCAAGTGTGCGGTTTCTCTCGCCTATAGCATTGGAAAAAGCGAAGGTCTCGCACTCGGGAGTAGAGGACGCAACCTCATCAATATGGGCAGGGGTAGCCATGCTCTCGCCTCTGGCAAGCACCATATATGATATCTTTTTTACTTCCTTTTCAAGAACATCCATGCTTCTTCCCGAATGGAAAAGCAAGGCCTTCAGAGTATCGAGAGTAACGCTAACTCCGTTAGCCTCAAAATGCTTTTTCAGCCAGGCAAAAAGCTGATTATCGGTGGATTTATTAAAAAGTAAGAAGCAGGTCTCATCCTGCACCTTCTTCTGATTTGAAGCCTTCTTCTTTTTGCTGACTTGGGGAGAGCCGTCCGCAGTAGTTATAAATGCGATCACAGCATAAGGATATTCCCGCGCAAGGTCGCAAAGCTCGAAGAAGAGAGACATCTCCTTTTCGGTCATGGAGGTAAAATCCACGTGATGCCACTCGATCAGCTTGTAATCGCTCATCATCGGCGGCGATTTCACAGCCTCGCCGATCTCGGCAAAGCTTATATCCTTGCCGTCGAAGACCGCGTGGTTGAACACGGCAAAGCTCTCATCTATAAGACAGGCGCGGCGAAGCTCGCCAAGATAGTACCTCTTAAGATAATCCTCCTCGCCTGCGAAAACGTACACTCCGCCAAGGCTGCCGCCCTTTATTTTAGCCTTAAAATCGTTTAGTTCCATATTATCCTCATTCTGGCAGATCTCGCCTCTCCGCCGATCTCCATTTTATACATCATATCAACCTTGCCGGAAAGCTCGCTCACGTTCATCTTCAGGTGGCGGCATTCTACGGTCATATCAAAGGAGTGCGGAGGAATAGAATAGATAGAGTTGTTCTTTTTTCCCTCAGCAAATACCATATCGGAAACTATAGCTCCGCGGCGCTTTACAACTACCCTGTCCGGCAGAACGTGAATTTCGCTTTCCACCTCGCCACCCTCGGTGCGCTCGGAATAGAAAAGACAGAGCCTGCCGTCCTCGGCGACGGTAAGTGTGCCCTCGTGGTCGCTCTCGCTTCTCTCGGTATCTCCCGACAGTCCTCCATCGGTGCTTATAACCGACAGCATATTTATTTTGACGTTATATATCTTTTCCATAATTTTCTCCCAATAAAAACGGCAGAGGTACTGTAAAACACAATACCTCTGAGTGTTATTCGGTTATGCCAAACGAAGCAGCCCCGATGAAAATGCTAATAAATATCAGCGGGAAGCGATTCTCGCGGGTAGATCAATATCCTCTCTTGCGAAGATTATATTCACTTCTTGGATTAATAAGCTCTCTCCAATTAAGAGCGCCGCTTTCAATAGCGGTAACAAGAACCTCAGCCGTAGCAATATTGGTCGCCACAGGCACGTTATACATATCGCAAAGTCTGAGCAGGCTGATCTCATCCTCTGTAGCCACTCTCTCCTCGCTTGTGCTTCTGAAGTAGAAAACAATATCTATTTCGTTGAAGGAAACTCTGGAGGCGATCTGTTCCTTACCGCCCATAGAGCCGTTCATGAAGGTTTCTATCTCAAGGCCCGACGCGTCGGAAATATAATTTCCCGTAGCCTGAGTTGCGAAAAGATGATGCTTTTCGAGGATTACGGAATATGCGATACAAAACTGCGCCATCAATTCTTTTTTATTGTCATCTGCTATCAATGCTATCTCCATAGTTCCTCCTCTTTTCAATCGTGAAATTATAGTTTTTTCATCTACGCCAAAAAACACATAGATACACAATTAGAATTATACCACTTTTTTTTCGTTTTGTCAATGTTTCTTTGGCAATTAAAGGAATGATTACTTATATTTTTGCTACTTTTTTTCATTTTTTTAGCATTTTATCAAAAAACTCCCCCAAAGGGGATTGTAAATTTCCAAAAAAAGTGTTACAATATATGCGTTATTTTCATCGCGCATACAAAAGAAGGCGCGGCAAATACCCCTCAGGCTACAGATTGGAGATTATAATATGAGTATAAAAAGAATAGGCGTTCTCACCTCGGGCGGAGATGCCCCCGGCATGAATGCCGCAATCAGAGCGGTTGTTCGTACAGCAGTGCGCCGCGACGTTGAAGTTATGGCGGTTTACCGCGGTTACTCGGGACTCATCTCGGGCGATATAAAGCTCTTCGACGTGCGCGACGTATCAAACACAATAAACAAGGGCGGAACAATACTTTATTCCGACCGATGCGACGAGATGAAGACTCCCGAGGGACTTGCCAAGGCGGTTGACAACTGCCACAAGTTCGGTATCGAGGGGCTTATCTGCATCGGTGGCGACGGT
This sequence comes from Eubacteriales bacterium, assembly GCA_045636465.1. Taxonomy (GTDB): domain Bacteria; phylum Bacillota; class Clostridia; order Oscillospirales; family CAG-272; genus UBA1740. Next base: position 74,744 of record JAZTXP010000047.1, on the reverse strand, counting down.
ACCTTCAAGGGCGCTATGGCGCTGACAAACGCAGGCGTTCCCTGTGTTGGAATCCCCGCAACCATTGATAACGATATCGCATCCACCGATAATACCATCGGTTATGACACGGCTATGAATACGGTAGTTGATCTCATCGATAAGCTCCGTGACACCTGTGAGTCCCACGCCAGATGCAACGTGGTTGAGGTAATGGGACGCGGATGCGGTGATATCGCACTGAATACAGGTATTGCTTCGGGCGCTACCGCAGTAGTTATTCCCGAGTTCCCCCATAACGATAACTCTATCTGCAAGAAAATCAAGGCAGGCCGCGATATCGGCAAGAGAAACTTCATCGTTATCGTTTCCGAGGGTGTAGGCGCGGCATACGGCCCCGCACTTACCGAAAAGATCGAAAGCACCACCGGTGTTGAAGCAAGATTCGCAAGACTCGCTCATATCGTTCGCGGCGGAAACCCAAGTCTCCGCGACAGAATCCTCGCCTCCCGCCTCGGCGTTCTTGCGGTTGAGGAGCTTCTTCTCGGCCACTCCAATATCGTAGTTTGTGAGAGAGATAACCATACCGTAGCTGAGGATATCTACTTCGCTCTCACAATGGACGCAATGTACAAGGATAAGCTGAAGGAAGGCGATCTCGATCGCTTCTCCGAGGAAGAGATCAAGCGTATGCGCAGCGTTGTTGAGCATCAGAAGCAGATGAAGCTGGAGCTTTACGGTATTGAAAATAAGATCAATATCTAAGTATCAAATGTAAAAAACATAAAAAGGACGAGATCCATAATCGGTTTACCGAGGTGGAAATTCCCGTCCTTTTTATTTTTACTTGTCTGCGCGCTGATCGCAATAAATACATCTTGTGCCGTCAAAGAGACGCTTGATGCCACGCTCGGTGCGGCTGATGCAATGTGGGTTATCGCATACAATATCCTCTCTTACCTCGCCCGAAAGGCGGCGATCATCAATCCCCTTGGTGGAAAGAAGTTTGATAATAAGCGCCATTCTTATATACCTACCAAATTCAGCCTGATCAAAGTAATGAGCGCGGCTATCATCATCAACATCCACGTGTATCTCATTCACCCTAGGAAGGGGATGCATTACAGAAAGATCAGATTTTGCAAACCCAAGTTTACTTTTAGTTAGGATATACGAATCCTTGAGCCTCTCGTACTGCTCGGCGGATTCAAAGCGTTCTGCCTGAATACGCGTCATATAAAGTATGTCAAGCTCGGGGATCGCCTCCTCAAGATCGGTGGTTTCACAGAACTCTATACCGGAGGGAATAAGGTAATCCTCCTTGATATAATCGGGAAGGGACAGCTCCGCGGGCGAGATAAGGACGAACTTCACGCCGGGGTATCTCACCATAGCAGAGATCAGGGAATGAACAGTCCTGCCATACTTAAGATCACCGCAAACACCGATAGTAAGATTATCAAACCTTCCCTTCTTATTCTTGATGGTCAAAAGGTCGGTGAGGGTCTGTGTGGGATGGAAGTGACCTCCGTCTCCCGCATTGATAACGGGTACACAAGCCACACCCGAAGCCACAATAGGCGCGCCCTCCTTAGGATGGCGCATAACAATGATGTCCGAGTAAGCGCTGACCATACGGATAGTGTCCGCAACAGTCTCGCCCTTGGCGATAGAAGAATTGCCCGCCTGGGAGAAGCCCAGCACGTTGCCGCCCAAGCCCATCATAGCCGAGGTAAAGGAAAGGCGCGTCCTAGTGGAGGGCTCAAAGAAAAGCGAACCCATAATCTTGCCGCGGCAAGCATCCCGATAATTATCGGGATTGTTGTAAATATCGGTAGCGAGGGAGCAAAGCTCGTCAATCTCGCCTACGCTAAGATCAAGAATGTTTATAAGATTTCTCATATCATACCTTTTTATATGTAATAAAGGGATTTTTAGCCTTTTGTAAATTTCCGCGAAAATCTATCAATCTAAATTTTATAAACTTTTTAACGGAAATTTTCAAAGTGAGGCACATATTTCTGCGAGGAGAATTTTGAGCAAATACGAGGCATAGCGAGAAACACAGCCGACGCTGTAGAAAGCTACTGCGAGGCGAGTATCGGAGCTATAACAAAGTAGTTGCCAAAATTATTCCGCAGAAACAGAGATCCAAGATTCATCAGAGGGATTATTACGGAATGCTATAAGTCTCGCAATATCGCTCTCGCGAACGTAGCCGGACTCAGCTGCTACCTCTGCTACGCAGTCGAAGTCGGTAAGGCTTACGTTTTTTACGTTAGCTGCCGCAAGGCGCTCGAGACCTTTTTTCATTCCGTAGGTGAAGATGGATACTACGCCGAGAACGTCAGCACCTGCTTCGCGGAGAACGTTAACTACCTCGATTACGGAACCACCTGTAGAAATAAGATCCTCTACGACTACAACCTTCTGACCCGCCTCAAGACGGCCCTCGATCTGATTCTGTCTGCCGTGATCCTTTGCGCCGGAGCGAACGTAGCCCATAGGCATATCGAGAAGATGAGCAGTGATAGCCGCGTGCGCGATACCCGCGGTGGATGTTCCCATAAGCACCTCAGTCTCGGGATAATGCTCCTTAATAAGAGCCGCAAGACCTTCCTCAACGTGGCCTCTTACAACAGGGGCTGTGAGGGTGAGTCTATTGTCACAGTAAATGGGACTCTTGATTCCGCTTGCCCAGGTAAAGGGCTCATCGGGACGGAAGAACACCGCCTTTATAGAAAGCAAGTCACTTGCAATTTGTCTTTGTGTGTTTGTCATTTTTTATCTCCTTTTCTCTAAAAACTACCGTTTTTGAGAGGTATTATTTACATTTTTAAGTATTTAAGATAGTATTGATTTATAAATTCGCAACGGTTATGCGAGAAGAATTTTGAGGGAAGACGCGACGCGGCGAGAAGCAGAGGCGAAAGCGTAGAAACCTACTCCGAGCCGAGCATCACAGCCAGCAACAAAGTATTCACCAAAATTATTCCGCAGAACCACAGAAGTCTCTAAGGCATCGTTCATACGCCGCAACCGGATCCTCTGCCGCAGTAATAGGACGTCCTACAACGATGAAATCAGAACCGATTTTCTTTGCCTCGGCAGGAGTCATGACTCTCACCTGATCGCCTACGTCGCCGTCCGCAAATCTTACGCCGGGAGTTACGGTTACGAAATCATTGCCACACCTCTCGTGTACCTTTCCTGCCTCGCGGGGAGAGCAAACGATACCGTCAAGCCCTGCTTCCTTTGCGCAGGAGGCGTAGTGCATAACAACCTCGTCAAGAGGCTTCTCGATGAGAAGGTCGGATCTCATAGTCTCCTCGGATGTGGAGGTAAGCTGAGTTACCGCGATGAGGAGAGGTCTTGTTCCGTCGGGTCTTGTAAGTCCCTCGAGAGCCGCCTTCATCATATTAACAGTGCCGGCAGCGTGAAGGTTGCACATATCCACGTCAAGGCGGGAAAGCACCGCCATTGCCTTTTTAACGGTGTTAGGAATATCGTGAAGCTTCAGGTCGAGGAAGATCTTGTGTCCTCTTGCCTTGATCTCGCGAACGATGCTTGGACCCTCCGCATAGTAAAGCTCCATACCGATCTTTACAAAGGGCTTTTTACCTTCAAACTTATCAAGGAACTTAAATGTTTCCTCCGCGCTTGCAAAGTCACAAGCAATAATTACGTCGCGCTCCATTAATGCGCACCTCCTATTATATCAGATAATTTTTCTATTCCATATTTTTTCATCACCGAGGGCAGATCCTCGATAATTTTCTTTGCCGCCATAGGATCAACGAGATTTGCCGCGCCCACCTCAACAGCGGTTGCGCCTGCAAGCATAAGCTCGATCACGTCCTCGGCGGTCTCCACACCGCCCATACCTACGATGGGGATCTTCACCGCTTCATAAACTTGATAGATCATTCTCACCGCCACAGGCTTGATAGCAGGTCCCGAAAGTCCGCCGGTTTTATTTGCAAGAATAGGCTTTCTCTTTCGGAGATCTATCCTCATACCCATAAGAGTATTGATAAGGCTGATGCCGTCTGCGCCGTTTTCCTCGCAAGCCTTGGCGATGGCAACTATGTCGGTCACGTTGGGAGAAAGCTTTATGATCAAGGGCTTCTTCGTGATCTTGCGAAGCTCGCGGGTAACCGTACCCGCCATCTCGGGGCTGGTGCCGAAGCTCATACCGCCTCCGTGTACGTTAGGACAAGAGATATTTATCTCATACCAGCCGATAGAATCCTCCGCTTCAAGGCGGCGCACAGTCTCAGCGTATTCTTCAAGAGAGAAGCCCGAAACGTTTGCCATAACCTTCTTAGAAAAAACCGCCTTCAGTTTGGGAAGCTCCTCGGAAAGCACCTTGTCAACACCGGGATTCTGAAGTCCCACCGCGTTGAGCATACCACCCTCGCACTCCGCAATTCTCGGTGTGGGATTGCCAAACCTGGGGTTAAGGGTCGTGCCCTTGAAGGAAAGAGTTCCCAGAATATTAATGTCGTAAAGCTCGGCAAACTCATAGCCGAAGCCGTATGTTCCGCTGGCGGGAATAACAGGGTTATCAAGCTCAATACCGCAAAGATTTACCTTTGTGTTTACCATATTATCTCCTCCTTTACCAGCACGGGGCCGTCGCGGCAGATGCGCTTGTTTCCGTACTTTGTCTCGCAGGTGCAGCCCATACACGCGCCAAATCCACAGCCCATTCTCTCCTCAAAACTGAACTGCCCCGAGGTCTCGGACTTATTATAAATAGCCTTAAGCATAGGCTCAGGACCGCAGGTATAGAAGTATGTATAATCTATATCACCCATAGCATCGGTGACAAATCCGCGAACTCCTTCGCTACCGTCATTTGTGGTTACAACCACAAAAACGCCTAATTTTGCAAACTCTTGTTTATAAAATACCTGGTTTTTAGTGCCGAAGCCTAAAATCACGGAAGGATGCTTACCTTCAGCGATAAGTCTTTTCGCAAGCAGATACATAGGCGGGACGCCTGCGCCGCCGCCGATGAGCAAGGGGCGGTCACCGGAGGCCGACGTGTCATATCCGTTTCCAAGACCCACAAGCACCTGCCACTCTGTTCCGATGGGAGCGAGAGACATTTTTCTTGTGCCCTCACCCACAACCTTGTATATGATCGTCACACTTCCCTCTCCAAGATCGCACACCGAAATGGGACGGCGAAGGAAATGTCCGTCAAGCTTTATATTAATGAACTGCCCGGGCGCGGTGATGTGAGATACGTCACCCTCAAGGATTGCCTCAAAGGTGTCCTCAGCAATCTCGCGCTGAAAAGCCAGCGTAAGTTTTACGTCTTTCATTTGTTTCTCTCTCTTAATTTATTTGTCAAATCAAAAATCAAAAATCTCAACTCCAAAAAGCCACGCAAGTTACACCTGATGTCAAAAATCAAAGTGAGGCTCTCCTGATGAGGAGAATTTTAATCATAGACGAAGAAAACCGAGCGACCGAAATGAAGCCGTAGATACCTACGGTGATTTGAGGAAGTCGAAGGTTTATCTAAAGTATATGTCAAAATTATTCCATCAGGCAATAAAAGTCAAAGTGTGGCTCTCCCTGATGAGGAGAATTTTAGGCATAGACGAAGAAAACCGAGCGACCGAAATGAAGCCGTAGATACCTACGGCGATTTGAGGAAGTCGAAGGTTTATCTAAAGTATATGCCAAAATTATTCCATCAGGAGTCGATAGTGGAGATAGTGATTGTTATATCTTCAAGGACGTCAAGGAGTACACGCACCGTATCAAGGGATGTAAACATTGTGGTGTTGGTCTCTACTGCCAGGCGGCGAATTTCATGGCCGTCCATTTGCTGATCGTTGGAGGAAACGTCGCTGGTATTTATCACGTAGGCGAGGTAACCTGCTCTGATTGCAGATGGGATGTCCTCCGAGCCGTCGGAGATCTTGCCCTTCACTCTTGTACGGATGCCATGCTCCTTTAAGAACTTGGCTGTACCTGCGGTCGCCTCAATATTGAAGCCCAGGTTATAGAATCTTCTGATAAGAGGAAGAGCCTCGTCCTTATCCTTATCCGCGATAGTAGCAAGGACTGTGCCGTAGTTCTGCACGGTCATACCAGATGCCTGAAGCGCCTTGTAGAAGGCTCTGTAAAGATCGTTATCATATCCGATGGCCTCGCCCGTGGACTTCATCTCGGGAGAAAGATAAGCGTCAATGCCGTGAATCTTTGTGAAGGAGAACACAGGCACCTTGCAGTACCATCTCTTCTTCTCCTCGGGATAGAGGTCGAAGATTCCCTGCTCCTTTAAGGATCTACCGAGAATAGCCTCTGTAGCGATGTCGGCAAGGGAGTAGCCGGTAGCCTTGGAAAGGAAGGGCACCGTTCTTGAGGATCTGGGATTTACCTCGATGATGTAAACGTCCTCGTGCTCGTCAACAATGAACTGAATATTGAAGAGGCCTACGATACCGATTGCCAGGCCAAGCTGCTTTGTATAGGTAAGGATCTTGCCCTTAACGTTATTTGAAATAGAGTAAGCGGGATAAACCGAGATACTGTCACCTGAATGAACGCCTGTTCTTTCAACAAGCTCCATAATTCCCGCAACGAAAACGTCGCGGCCGTCGCAGATAGCGTCAACCTCAACCTCTTTACCCTGAATATAATGGTCAACAAGAACAGGGCGCTCTTCATCGATCTCAACTGCCTCGCGCAGGTATCTTCTGAGCTGCTTTTCGTTTCCTACAAGCTGCATTGCTCTGCCGCCAAGGACGAAGCTGGGGCGAACAAGAACGGGATAGCCAACCTCCGCGGCAACTCTCACGCCGTCCTCAATCTTCGTAACCGCCTGACCCTTAGGCTGGGGGATCCCAAGGCTTGAAAGAATCTTTTCAAAGGAATCTCTGTTCTCCGCTCTGTCGATAGCGGCGGTATCTGTGCCGATGATCTTAACGCCTCTCTTTGAGAGGGGCTCGGCAAGGTTGATGGCGGTCTGTCCGCCAAGAGACGCTACCACACCGAGAGGCTTTTCAAGCTCGATAACGTTCATAACGTCCTCTGTGGTGAGGGGCTCAAAGTAAAGCTTGTCCGCAGTAGTATAATCGGTAGAAACCGTCTCGGGGTTATTGTTGATAATTATCGCCTCGTAGCCGCAGGCTCTGATGGTGTTCACCGCGTGAACGGTGGAATAGTCAAACTCAACGCCCTGACCGATACGGATAGGACCTGCGCCGAGAACGAGTATCTTCTTTCTGTCGAGAAGCTTTACCTCGCTCTCTCCCGTGTAGGAGGAATAGAAGTAAGGGATATACGCGCCTGCGTGGGCGGTGTCAACCATACGGAAGGCAGGAGCTACGCCAAGCTCGTGGCGAAGGTTATATACCTCAAGCTCTGCCACGCCGAGAAGCCTTGCGATATACTTATCGGAGAAGCCCATCTTCTTTGCAGAAAGGAGAGTTTCCTTCTCTCTGCCCGATGCCGCGATTTTCTTCTCCATATCAACTATTCTCTTGAAGGCCTCAAGGAAGTAGGGGGTGATCTTAGTGATTGAATGTATTGTATCAACAGACTCGCCGCGGCGAAGAAGCTCGCAGATAGCGAAGGCATTATCATCGCGGAAGTCCTTTATATAGTCAAGAATTTCGGCGGTCTCCATTGCCTCAAACTTAGGCATATAGAGGTGGTAAACTCCGGTCTCAAGAGATCTTACAGACTTAAGGATGGCCTCCTCAAGATTTGAGCCGATGCCCATAACCTCACCGGTAGCCTTCATCTGTGTTCCAAGCTTGTTGGGGACAGAGGTGAACTTATCAAAGGGGAATCTTGGGAGCTTGGCTACGATATAGTCAAGGCGGGGCTCACGGCTTGCAGGCGCGCCGGAAACCTCGATCTCGTCAAGGGTCATTCCTACGGCGATCTTCGCTGTAACCTTTGCTATGGGGAAGCCCGATGCCTTGGATGCAAGAGCAGAGCTTCTTGAAACTCTTGGGTTAACCTCAATAAGATAATATTCCGAAGAATTAGGATTTTTTGCAAACTGAACGTTACATCCGCCCTCTATTTTAAGTTCTTTTATAAGCTTTATCGCGGAAGCGTTCAGCATTTTTTCATCCTCTTTGGAGAGGGTGAGAATAGGAGCGACAACCATACTGTCACCTGTGTGAACGCCTACGGGATCAATGTTTTCCATACCGCAGATGGTGATGGCATTATCCTCTCCGTCGCGCATAACCTCAAACTCAATCTCCTGGAAGCCCTTAACGCTTCGCTCAACGAGAACCTGGTTCACGGGAGATGCGGTGAGGGCACTCTTGGCGATCTCTCTTGCATCCGCATCGTCATAAGCAAAGCCGCCGCCCGTACCGCCAAGGGTGAAGGCGGGACGAAGAACTACGGGGTAACCGATGCGCTCCGCTGCAAGGACGGCGTCCTCAACTGTCTCTGCGATCTCGGAGGGGATTACAGGCTCGCCAACGCTCTGGCAAAGCTCCTTGAAAAGCTCTCTATCCTCCGCTCTCTCGATAGACTCGGAGGAGGTACCCAGAAGCTTAACGCCGCACTCGCGGAGAATTCCCTTCTTTTCAAGAAGCATAGCCATATTAAGACCGGTCTGTCCGCCGATGCCGGGAAGAATGGCGTCGGGGCGCTCATATCTTATGATTTTAGCAATATATTCAAGAGTCAGAGGCTCCATATAAACCTTGTCCGCAATGCTGGTGTCGGTCATAATGGTAGCGGGGTTGGAGTTAACGAGAATAACCTCGTAGCCCTCCTCCTTCAAGGCAAGGCACGCCTGGGTGCCTGCATAGTCAAACTCGGCTGCCTGACCGATAACAATCGGGCCCGAGCCAATAATCAGAATTCTTTTAATATCCGTTCTCTTTGCCATCTTCTTTTCCTCTTGTATTTGCTGATTTATTTTATATATTTTTCGTTTTTGTAAGCGATCTTTCCCTTTGATACGGTGAGAATGCATTCACCGAAGGCCTTGTGACCTAAGAAGGGCGTGCTTTTACCTTTAGAGATAAAGTCATCGGAAGAAATCGTGTACTCCTTATCAAGGGCGAACACTGTGAAGCTGCCCTCGTCACAAATTCCAAATCTTTTCCTCGGGTTATATACGAGAAGCTCCATAAGTCTTTCGACTGTCATAAGTCCGGTTTCCACAAGACCTGTATACAGGAGGGAAAACGCACACTCTATGCCCACGATTCCCATGGCGCTTTTTTCAAGGCCGCGGGATTTTTCCTCAGCGCTGTGAGGCGCGTGGTCGGTGGCGATCATATCGATAGTTCCGTCAAGGACTCCCTGAAGCATCGCTTCTCTATCCTCGGGGGAGCGAAGGGGCGGATTCATCTTGAAGCGGCCGTCCTCCTCCATCTTGCTGTCATCAAGGAAAATATAGTGGGGCGCGGTTTCCGCAGTGACGTTAACGCCCTCTGCCTTTGCCCGCCTTATAAGCTCCACGCTCTCCTTCGTTGAAACGTGGCAGATGTGATAAGCGCAGCCGATCTCCTTCACAAGCTTAATGTCGCGCTCAATCTGCCCCCATTCACTCTCGGAGCAAATTCCTCTGTGTCCGTGAGCTCTTGCATACTCGCCATCGTGGATGTAGCCACCGCGAAGGAGGGAGTTATCCTCGCAGTGGGCAACAATGATCTTACCGAGAGATTTCGCTCTCGTCATAGCCTCCCGCATCATAGCCTCACTCTGCACTCCTCTGCCGTCGTCGGAAAATCCGACAACGTAGGGGGCGAGCCCCTCAAGGTCGGAAAGCTCTTCGCCTCCCTCGCCTACGGTAATTGCTCCGTAGGGGTAAACCGAGATGCAAGCGTCCCTTTCTATTATGTCCAGCTGAGCTCTGAGATTTTCAGGGGAATCGGGTACGGGGTTCAGGTTCGGCATCGAGCAAACCGAGGTATAGCCACCTCTCGCCGCCGCCTTAGTTCCCGAGAAAATAGTCTCCTTATAAGAAAAACCCGGCTCTCTCAAATGTACGTGTACATCAAGAAATCCGGGGAAAATATTAACGTCGGGAATAACAGAAGAAAAGGCGGAAAGAGAGGACATATCGCCCTCGAAAATCGAAAGAGATGCCCCATCAAACTGCATATCACATTTTTTAACAGAACCTTCTGCAAAAACGGTCGCGCCGGGGAACAAGATCATCGTGTTTTCTCCTTTTTTAATAATTCGTAATATTATAGCATAGGAAAACATCTATGTCAAGAGCTTTTAGATATTTTATAATATATTTTACAATATATTTTTCACTTTTTATAGGTAAAAACAAGCTTGGAGCAAAAATCTCCAAGCTTGCCGATTATCATAATTGAATTTACGCCGTTATCCCTTAACGATTTCAAGAACGAGATCAACGCATTTTTCCATCGCGTCAACAGATACGTACTCATATCTTGAATGGAAATTACCGCCGCCCGTAGGAAGGTTGGGGCAAGGAAAACCCATGAAGGAAAGGCGGGCGCCGTCTGTACCGCCGCGGATAGGAACTGCGTGGGGAGCCATACCAAGGCGCTCCATAGCCGCCATAGCTCTCTCCACAACAAACATCTTATTCTCCAGAACTTCCTTCATATTATAGTAGGAATCGCGGAGAATAAGCTCTACCGTACCCTCGCCGTACTTCTCGTTAAGTGCCTTTGCAACGCCCTCAAACTCAGCCTTGATAGCCACGAATTTTTCCTTGGAATGATCGCGGATGATGTATCTTGAGGTAGCCTCCTCGGTCTCGCCCTCAAGAGAGAGAAGATGGTGGAAGCCCTCGTAGCCCTCGGTCATCTCGGGGATAGCGTCGGGTGTGAGCATAGAATCAAACTCTGCGGCAATACGCACCGCGTTGATCATCTTGCCCTTTGCCGAGCCGGGATGGATTGCTCTGCCGTGTACCTTCACCATAGCCGATGCCGCATTGAAGTTTTCGTACTCGATCTCGCCAAGTCCGCCTCCGTCAAGGGTGTAGGCATAGTCTGCTCCAAAGCCCTCAACGTCAAAGAGGTCTGCTCCTCTGCCGATCTCCTCGTCGGGTGTGAAGCCGATGCAGATTTTGCCGTGCTTGATGTCGCTACCGAGAATTTTCTCCACGGCGGTCACGATCTCCGCAACGCCTGCCTTATCGTCTGCGCCGAGAAGGGTTGTTCCGTCGGTAACGATGAGTCGTTGACCTGCAAGCTCACCAACGTATGGGTAATCAGCGAGAGTGAGATAAATACCCTCCTCCTCGTTAAGAAGGATGTCACCGCCCTTGTATTCAATCATCTTCGCCTTGATATTCTCGCCGGGAGCATCGGAGGCGGTATCCATATGGGCAATAAAGCCAATGGAATCCATACCCTCGCAGTTTGCGGGAATGGTGGCATAAACGTAACCGTGCTTATCCACTCTCGCGTCGGTAAGACCAAGGTCTAAAAGCTCCTGGCAGATCACATTCGCAAGAACTCTCTGATTCTCGGTAGAGGGGCAATTTTCGTTATTTTCATCGGAAGTCGTGGGATAGGACACGTACTTCAAAAATCTTTCGTAAACAGTCATTTTTCTTTCCTCCTGTGGTTTTTCTCTTCTGAAAGCAGGCAGCCGTTAAAGCGTTTTTGCCCAATGCTTTCTTTAAGAAATTTTTATATCAAATCGGCTGAAACCTCGAATATTACCGAAATTTCAGCCAAAATGAGAATATTTATTTACATTTTCAGCCTTAATAACTGATTTTGTTTTTTGTTTAATTTCGAAAACGCGTGATGTTTTTTCATAACGCATTTACAATGATCGGTTTTAATCTTGCCGAAATCAAATCTCCGAAAGAAGCTTCTCTGCGTGGAGAAGAGCCTCTGCCACACGGGAGATATCCTTACCGCCGCTCATTGCGCTATCGGGACGTCCACCACCCTTACCGCCGCAGATCTCTGCAACCGCGCCTGCGATCTTACCTGCGTGTGCGCCTGCCTTAACCGCCTCAGCGCCTGCGGAAACAACGAAGTTAAGCTTGTCTCCGTCAACAGCTGCGAATACCGCAACGCCGTCCGCATATTTAGCCTTAACGGTGTCTGCAAGACCTCTTACCTGATCTGCTCTCATATCCACTCTCGCGGATACAAGACGGAACTTACCAACAGTCTTGATATCGGAGAGAAGAGCTTCTGTTCTGATCTCGGCAAGACGGGAGTTAGCGGAATCAAGCTCGCGCTTCATTTCCTTGATCTCGCCCTGGAGAGCCGCCGCGCGCTTTGCGATATTGTTGGGGTTGGGAGCTTTAAGCTCCTTTGCAGCCTCGTGGATAAGTCCGTCGCGCTCTGCAAGAAGAGTGAGAACGCCAAGACCTGTAGTACCCTCGATTCTCCTTACGCCTGCGGCAACAGAGGATTCGGAGATAACCTTGAAAAGACCGATAGAGCCTGTATTCGCTACGTGAGTACCGCCGCAAAGCTCGGTGGATGTAGAGCCGATCTTAACAACTCTTACCTCCTTGCCGTACTTCTCGCCGAAGAGAGCCATCGCGCCCATCTTCTTTGCTGACTCAGGGTCGGTAACCACCGTTTCACAGCCCTCAGCCTTGAGAATAGCCGTGTTAACAAGAGCCTCAACTGCCTCAATCTCCTCCTTTGTCATAGCCGCAAGGTGGGAGAAGTCAAAGCGAACTCTATGCTCGTCAACGTAGGAGCCTGCCTGCTCAACGTGGTTTCCGAGAACGGTACGAAGAGCCGCCTGAAGAAGGTGAGCGGAGGAATGGTTTCTTCTGATTGCATCACGGCGTGTTGCGTCAATGGAAAGAGTCACAACGTCGCCAACCTTGACCGAGCCGTTTTCAACCTGGCACTCGTGGAGGTAGATGCCGTTTGTTTTCTTTGTATCAAGAACAGTGAGAGTAGTATCGCCGAGGGTGATAACACCGCTATCGCCTACCTGGCCGCCGCCCTCGCCGTAGAATACGGTTTTATCTGTTACAACGGTGCATTCGCCCTCAGATACGCTCTCGCAGGACTCGTCGCCCACGAAGATGGAAAGGATCTTACCGTTGCAAGCATCGCTTGTATAACCGAGGAACTCTGTCTCGGGAAGATTTTCAAGGAGAGACTTTGAGGAATCGGACCAGCCGGAGATATTGCCTCTTGCCGCTCTCGCTCTCTGCTTCTGCTCGTCCATTAACGCCTTGAAGGAATCCTCGTCAATGGAGAGGCCTGCCTCCTCAGCGATCTCGCGAGTGAGGTCGATGGGGAAACCGAAGGTATCGTAGAGCTTGAAGGTATCAGCGCCGGTGAGTGTGGTCTTACCCTCTGCCTTTGCAGACTCGATGAGGCCGGAGAGGATTCCGAGGCCGGAATCGATGGTCGCGTTGAAGCGCTCCTCCTCAAGAGCGATAACCTTCAGGATGTAATCATATTTTTCGCGAAGCTCGGGGTATGCGCCCTCGTTCTGGGAAATAACGATCTTGGAAAGACCAACGAGGAAGGTGTGGGTGATACCGAGAAGCTTACCGTGGCGGCAAGCTCTTCTGAGAATTCTGCGGAGAACGTAGCCGCGTCCCTCGTTAGAGGGGATAACGCCGTCGGAGATCATAAATGTTGCGCTTCTTACGTGGTCGGTGATAACACGGATGGAAATATCATTCTCCTTATCGTCGCCATAGGTCTTACCTGCGATCTGGCAAACTGTATCAAGGAGAGCGCGAACGGTATCAACCTCAAAGAGGTTACCAACGCCCTGCATTACGCAAGCGAGTCTCTCAAGACCCATACCGGTATCGATGTTCTTCTGGGCAAGCTCGGTGTAGTTCCCCTTGCCGTCGTTATTGAACTGAGAGAATACGTTGTTCCAGATCTCCATAAATCTGTCGCAATCACAGCCGGGCTTACAATCGGGAGAGCCACAGCCCCACTTCTCGCCGCGGTCGAAGTAGATCTCGGAGCAAGGACCGCAAGGGCCTGAGCCATGCTCCCAGAAGTTGTCCGCCTTGCCAAGCTTAACGATATGCTCCTCGGGTACACCGATCTTGTCGCGCCAGATAGTATAGGCCTCGTCGTCCTGCTCGTAAACAGAGGGCCAGAGAAGGTCGGTAGGAATTTCAAGATCCTCTGTGAGGAATTCCCAAGCCCAAGCGATAGCCTCATCCTTGAAGTAATCGCCGAAGGAGAAGTTACCCAGCATCTCGAAATATGTGCCGTGGCGGGCGGTGTGTCCTACTCTCTCAAGGTCGGGAGTTCTGATGCACTTCTGGCAGGTGCAGACTCTGTTGCGGGGAGGCTCAACCTCTCCTGTGAAGAACTTCTTCATAGGTGCCATACCCGAGTTGATGAGAAGAAGGGATTTATCATTGTTAGGGATCAGAGAAAAGCTCTTAAGTCGAAGGTGTCCCTTGCGCTCGAAAAACGCGAGATACTTTTCTCTGAGTTCATTAAGTGAAGTCCATTTCATTGCTATATACCTCTAAAAAATTGTTTAACTAGTATATTTTATCACCAATGCGCGCTTTTGTCAATATATTTTATAAAAGTCTTTTATATATTTTCGTGTGGAGCAAGACCGAAAAAAGCACGGCACGAGAAAAGAATACATCGGCAAAAAATCGAGCGATCCGCAAATCACAGAATCGCCCGAGAAATTTTATTCTTAGAAAAAATGTTGTTTTTGACAACTTACATTGTCATTTTTCTACTTTTTACTTTTTGCTGTCCTTTATAGCCTTCGCGGACTCAACATAAAGATTCACTGTTGTTTCCAAAGTCTTCACCAGCGCCGCCCTCATAGGCGCGGGCAGAGTCCTTGATTTTCTGTAAAGACGCACAAGGTGCATCTCCTCATCGGAAAGCTCGGATGCGTCACCGCTGAGAGGCATATGGAGAAGCTCGGTTACGTTAACGCCAAACTTTTCCGCAAGCTCGGGTATCATTTTCATATAGGACGCGGATCTGTCTCTTCTCCAGTTGTTGACAGTCTTTTCCGACAGCCCCATCGCTCTCTCAAATGCGGCATCGCTCTCAAACTCCGCTTCTATGAGAGATAACACTCGCTCCTTGGTTTTCTTCTGATTTTCCTTCATAGTTTATTTCCTCTTAATGCTGCTCTTTTTGGGCTTATCAAAGGGGCGTTTGCCTCTCTTTTTTCCTTTTTGCTCCGGAGGATTTGCCTGACCTCTGTGAGCCTTTTTCTTTGGCGCTACTGCCTCGCTTGCGTCGCCGCCCTTCGCATTTTTGGGCAAGACTTTTTTGCTTTCATCCTTTTGCTTTTCCTTTGGCAAGGCAGCCCTCGAGCTATCATTTTCCCCTCTCGATCTGATAGCCGCCTTGTTTTCCTTATCGGTTGAGAAGCCGAATTTGCCAAGCTTCTCGCCAAGGGCGAAATACTCGCCGTGAGCATAGGCGAGAAGGTCTGCCTTATCGTAGCAGATCCTGCCCTCCTCCAAGACGTCCTCGCGGCAGGAGACCGAAACGATATCAGCCATAAAAACGTCGTGGGATCCCATAGGAATGATCTCGGAGATCTTGCATTCAATAGCAATGGGGCACTCGCCGATAGTAGGGGCGGAGACCTCCTTGCTCACAACCTTGGAAAAGCCGCATTTCTCAAATTTATCAACCTTTGCGCCGGTGTAAATTCCTGCGTAATCAACCTCTCTTACAAGACTTGCGGAGGGGAGATTTATTACAAATTCGCCTCTCTCCTTCAAAAATCCGTATGAGTGCCTTGAGGGCCTGACCGATATATAGGTCTTTGGCGGTATAGTGGCAAGAATACCTGTCCAGGCGATAGTTATTATGTTTGCCTCCTCCATATCTCCCACCGTCACAAGAACAGGAGGAAGAGGCGCAGTAAGCGCACCGGGAGCAAAGTTTTGTCTTTTGTTATTCTTATTATCAGGCATCATTTTCACCTCATTTTGTAAAGTTAAGTTTTCAAAACCTCTTGTTTTTATCAGCTCTTTTAGTCGACAGAGTTTTTATTTATTCTAAAAAATCATCCGTTACAAAAACTGCTTTTATGAAATATTCTTCTAAAGATCAGTCATTTTTCTTAAGCATTCCAAGCCACAGCTTTGTAAGAATAGGATCGGGGAGAAGCTTAAAGAGAATGTGCTGAAGCTTTGTATACCAGTTGGTTACGTACATCACCTTACCCTTTTCCATAGCATCAATACAGCCCGAAACCACCTTATCGCATTTCAAGAGAGGCTTATACTCCTTCGGTACAAGAACGCCGGGCTTCTCCGCCTTGTCGAGGAACTCAGTCTCAACGTATCCGGGGCAGAAGCAGGTGGCCTTTACTCCGTATTTTCTAAGCTCATAATTGAGAGACTTGGTGTAATGAAGAACGAACACCTTGCTGGAAGAATAGATATTGAAATAGGGCAAGGGAGTGAAGCAAGAGCCGCTTCCCATCTGTACGATTCTTCCGCCGCGCTCCATATATGGCACGGTCATGTGGGTCAAAACGACGAGAGCCTTAACGTTAAGGTCGATCATTTTTCTGACCGTTGACTCTTCAAGCTGATCAAATGCGCCGTAAACGCCAAAGCCCGCCGCGTTAATAAGATACTTTACCTGAGGCGCCTCGCTTTCAAGGGTGCTGCGATATATTTCAATTCCCTCATCGGTTGCAAGATCGGCGGCAATAACCTTGTATTTAACGCCGAGCTCCTCGCCAAGACGAGCCATCCTTTCCTCTCTGCGAGCAACAAACCAAAATTCGTCAACGCCTCTTCCCTTCAGCTGTCGCGCAAATTCCATACCTATTCCGCTTGACGCGCCGGTAATAATAGCAAGTGACATAAAAATCTCCTTTATAAAGTATTTTATATTTCATTTTATTTGTTTGATATTTCATTTAATCTATTATAGACAATTCCCACAGCCCTTTAACTACCAAAAAATCTATCCGGGGGGCTTGTCAGGCAAAAATCAATTCGTACCTATCTTATATTTTACCACAGCGCCTTCGTATTGTCAACGAAAATATATTATTTTTTCGTAATATCAATAAAGATGAGGATATCTCATTAAGATAACCCATTTTCGTTATACAAAAAACGCGCTCCACCAAAGAAGGCAGAGCGCGCTCGTATAAGTCCGAGGACTTTCTAATTACTTATTGTAAGTATCGAAGTTAAGAGTATTGCAAACCTTTGTGCCATCCTCAAGGATAACTGCGAGAACGCAGCCTGCATAGTAGTTCTTGCTGTTCCAGTTACAGGGAGCGAGCTCAAGAGTTACCTCTTCTCCTGCGTAAGCCTTAAGCCAGTTGTACTGGTTAGCGCTGGAGCAGTAGAGATTTACGCTTGTAGAGCCGCTTGTAATCTTGATGTTGGTGTAGTAAGCGGTTTCAACAACCTCAACGGTAGCCTTAAGCACGTAAACATCAGTTGTGGAATCAACAAGCTCGTCAAGAGCATAGAAGTCCGCAAGAGTCTTATCTGTGATGAAGAAGTCGGTGTTGTATTCCTGATAGCCATAGTAGTTAGCCTCAACGGTAGCGTTAGAGATACAGGTCTGACCGAAGGTAGCGCCTTCCTTATGCCACATATCTCTGATACCCTTGATAACAACCTCCTGGCCGATTGCAAGACCTGCAAAAACGCCCTCAGCATCGCTAACTCTGATAGCAACCATTCCGCTCTCGTCGAAGAGATAGAACCCTGCCTGGTTTACAAGAGAAGGACCAACGATACCGCGTACCCAAACCTCTGTACCAATCTCGGAAGCAACAGCATCCTTAATGGAAATTGTGTCGTACTCCTGGTTAGGAAGAACGGTAATAACGATTGTCTCGCTATATGTGTTCTCACCGTGTGTAGCGGTGATGGTAACCTCTGCCTGACCGTAAGAGCCGCAGTTCATAACGTAGTTATCGAAGGAAACAACGTCTGTGTTGCTTGATGTGTAGGTAAGAGTTACGCCCTCGAAGCCGAGAAGCTCAGAGGAAACCTCTCTTGTGAGCTCAAGCTCGGGGTTGCCCTTATACTGAGAAAGGAACTGAGTTACACCGTAGTATTCAACGGCAAACTTGGAAGCGTCAGCTACGTCAAAGGTGTAGCCCTCGTCAACAACTGCTACGGGGAGAAGTCTCCAAGCGCAGCCTGTAGAGGAGCTCTTTGCGTTGAGAACTGTGAGATATACTGTGCAGATCTTGCCGTCAAACTCGTCGAGCCACTTGAAGTCACTACCGTTGCACTGTGTGTATGTATACGCGCCTGTCTCGCCGTCAATATCGAAGAAGTAGTAGTTGGTGAAGCCGTTACCGGGAGCCTTCTTAACAAGAGCATTTACCTTATAGATCTGTGTGGTAACGTCCTCTGTTACGGGAGTATCAAGAAGATCCTTAACCGTAATTTCCTCAAAATCAGCGGTCACGAAGTCATGGTTGCCCTTATCGTTGGAAACAAGAATAGCTCCCTCGATCTGGTTGCAGCCCTTGTAGCCGAACTTGTCCGCGTTATTCTTCTCGGACTCAAGCACCCAATATGCCTTGGAGCCTGCTACCTCGATCTTGTTACCGATAGCAACCTGACCTGCAACGTCGGTGCTGTAAACGTAAATGGAATCGTTGCCGTCCACAAGAATAACACCGCTGGGGATCATACCGTTAGCATAGGTGATTCTCGCAACGATACCGGTAACTCTTACCTTCTCGCCTACCTCGGCAGATCTTGCTTCCTCAACTGTAGCTACGGGATACTCGGAGGGATCGATCTCAACCTCAACGTGTCTGTAGTCAATAAGTCTTGCGTTCTTAACCTGGGGCTGATCGTTATAGGTGCTGAGAATGCAATGAAGAAGAACCTCATCGCCGGAAACGGCCTTATCGGTCATCTCGGAATACTTAAGAGAGCCGTCAGCGCTGTAAGTACCGTAAACGTAGATCTCGCCCGTCTCATCCACAAGCGTCATCTCGCCGTAGCCAGGGTTGGAAAGAGTCTTAACAG
Source organism: Eubacteriales bacterium (assembly GCA_045636465.1). Classification (GTDB taxonomy): domain Bacteria; phylum Bacillota; class Clostridia; order Oscillospirales; family CAG-272; genus UBA1740. The sequence goes on along the minus strand of JAZTXP010000047.1, from coordinate 55,846 downwards.
TACCGCTGAGGTAGTAGCGCTCGCTTGTGCCGTCCTGACCTGCAGCCTTTGCAAGCTCGATAGCCTCTGCAATAGTGATAATGTTGTAATCATCCCAGCTTTCACCCGATGGGCCGTGGCCGGAGCATTTTCTGATACAAGCGGTTTCGGTGCATTCGGAATCCAAGCACATTCCGCACTCGGGGCAAATGCTTTCGCACTTGTGGGGTACCGGAGGCTCATCCTGATCTCCAAGGCCGGGGATGTACTGCTCGAGAACTTCTCTTAAGTCCTCAGGAACGTACTGAAGCAGAGCATCGCAGGATGTGAGTGTCATAACACAACACAAAACAATTGCGATCATAGCCAAAACTAAACGAAGTGTCTTTTTCATTGTTTTCTCCTGTATTTTGTTTTATTTTCGGCCGCTAAAAAGCGATAGCGGAAAATTCATATCCATCATAAGAACTCTCCGCTTTGCCGTGATTATTTTAATATATTTTGACAAAAAAGTCAATATTTTTTACCGCTTTTTTTGCACATTCTATTTTTTTCTACCTTTTGCATACCTATAAAACTAAATTTTGTTCATAATTTAGCAGATTTGCTCACTCTCCCATAATTCTTTTATAGCAATCGTTATTTTCGGGCACCTCAAATCTGACTCCGAGGATCTTTATAAATCTGTTATAATCGTAGGTATAGGTGGAAAGGGGTCTTGCATAAGCATCGTCGGTCTGGGCAGCAACCAATATATCCTCGCCGTCAAAGCCCACCACAAGAAGGGTGTGATAGTAGCCGTCATCATTTCTTGCCAGCTGAATAACGTCGCCAAGCTCCAGCTCGTCTCTGTTGCACACTCTGCCGAAGGGGCCGACTCCCACGTTCTCGATCATAAAGTTGTAAAAATACTCCACTCCCGTCCAAGAGGGCGAACGCTCATTGAGGGAGATAAAATACCAGCCAAAGGTGGGGGTATAGTTCATCTCACAGCTGCCCGCGTAAATACACTGGGAAACGAAGTTAGTGCAATTGCCGCCGATCCCTGCAAAGCTGGCGAAATTTGGGTTTTGAGAAAAGGCGAATTTTCTGGCATAAGCTACCGCATTTTCTCTTATATAAGGTTTTGTAACAAGCATATTTTTTCTCCTGTGAATATGTTATTTAACAGTATATGCACTCTGCCACAAAATCGTCACAACCTCAAAAATTACGCATTTTGTCAATCGCAGTTTACAAAAAGACAACCCCGAGCCTTCAAGACTCGGAGTTGTCGGATATAATGTTTTCTGATTTTACCGTTTCTTACAGCAAATAAAGCAAACGTCCTTTATTGCTCGATCACGATGTAATAAAGGTTAGTGCTGTCCTTCTTTGTGATAGTGTGAGCACCTGCCTCAAGCTCCACGATGCAAAGCATATAATTTTCTGCGCCCTCGGGAGTAATATTCTGATGATCAACGCCGTCAACGTCAACTCTCCACTCGTTCTTCGAGCCCGAGCCGCCTATAACAAGAATCATCGTTCCGGGGCTCGAGAGGGTAAAGGTAATGCTTGTGGAGGATTCCATCTTGAGGCACTGAGTAAGAGTCATTCCGTCATAAACCACCTTGCCCTTGCTTGTGGAAAGATTGCCCTCTATTACAAAGAAATCAGAGGTCTTGCCATCGGTTGTGAAGTTATGAACTACGCCGTTTGTGATCTCGGGGATATCAACGCCGTTGTTGCCGCCCTCGGGAATCTCGGTGCTTTCGCCGTTCACTCCGCCAACCGAAACAAGGGAGGTCTTATAGTTTTTAAGAGCCGACTTCAAAGCAGTGTTAACATCATAATCGGAGTTATCCTTATCGGTGAAGGTCCACTGGAAGTCGCCGCCCTGAACTCTTCCCGAAAGAGCCTTAACAGATTTCATAGCATCCTCGGGAGTCTGTACGTTATAAGCATACATATCCGAGTCGGTATCGAAGTTGCTGTATACGCTGCCGCCCTTAAGAGCTACAACACTTGAGGGAACGATCTCATCACGGGAGGATGCATCGTAGTAGTCGAAGCTGGTCTTGTTCTCGGAATAGGTAATAAGATCGATACAATTTATCATTACGTTACCGTACGCCTTGATCATACCGCCTGCCTCAGAGGAGAAGGTGCCGTCATCCTTGCCCTGCATAGAGATGGACATAGGACGGTTAGAATTTAAGAAGTAGTTATTCTCAACGAAGATAGAGCAGCCTGTGGTCGCGCCAACACAATACTTGGAGATACCGTCGAAGAAGTTATTGTATACGTGGATGCTGTCGGACACGCGAACTCTGGGCATACGGGAGTCGCAATGGTCGTACCAGTTGTGGTGGTAAGAGATGTAGTTAACGGTTGTATCGCCGTTGCCGTTAAGATGTACCTTACCGCAATCCCAGAAGTGGTTATAGGAATAGGTTACGTACTGAGATACCTTAGTATCAAGAGCTCCGTCGCCCTTAGCCTGATCGGCATCGCTTCCGGCATCACCGTAGAAGAAGTCGCAGTTGTGAACCCAGATATGCTCGTTATCCTGAGTGAGAGAAACGTTATCGCCCTCGCTGGAGTTACAGTTCATAAAGGCAATATTTCTAACCTCAACGTTCTTCGCGCCCTTAATCTTAAGACCGAAGCCGTTGAATACGGTGTCGTTACCAACACCCTCGATGGTAATGCCTTTTGTGAATGCGCGGTTATTGATATCGATCGCAAGGTCGCCGCCCTGCAATACTGCGGGGTCGGTGATGTTGCCAAGGAATCTGATGCATATAGGATACTCGAAGTATCCCTTCTTAAGGCCGAGCAGGATGTTCTGGATACCTGTCTTGGTTTCAGTCTTCTTGCTCTCAGTCTTCATTGTAAGAGAAACAGTGTTCTTTGTGGTGTTGGTCACATAGACAACCACCGCGCCCGCCTTCAGAGTACCGTCGGGATTATAAGCGCCATTTGCATCGCCATTTCCAACAAAAGCAAAGCCCTCGCGCAGGTGAGCGGTGGGAGTAGCGGAGAACTCGGTAGCCTTATCCTCAACCTCAACGCCGCCAACCACGGGAACTACCTTAACAAAGTGAAGCTCTGCTCTAAGGCCGAGAATGTCACAGCGGTAGTGGTCGCCGTAGAAACGGATAAGCTCGTTGTCTACGGGAATGGTGTCGCAGTAAACCTTATAGCCGTCGACGCCATCAACAGGAAGCCACTCAAAGTAAATGGTTTCAGCGCCTGCCTCGGCAAGGGTGATCTCGATATCGCCGATAGCGGTTATCTCGTGTCCCTGGCACTTATCCTTGCAAGCGGAATCGTCGCAGGTCTTATCAAGGCACTTGCCGCATTCGGAGCAAACGCTCTCGCAGGAATGAGTAGGTGCTACTGTGTGACCCTCGCACTTTACTGCGCAAGCAGACTCGGTGCAAGTCTTGTCGAGACACTTGCCGCACTCAGGGCAAACACTCTCGCAGGAGTGAACATCTGCAGCATAAACAACCGCGATATAGTAAATATTGATACCACTGCTCTTACTACCGAGGTAGTATGTGCCTGCAGAGGAAACCTCAAATACGTACTTGCCGATTGCATCGCCCGCTATATTGCTGTTTTCAGAAACGTTTACAAGAGAGCCATCCTCAAGGGTTGCAAGACGAAGAGTTCTTGTTTCAGAGGAGGAACTGGACATACCATAAACTACAATGGTAGCAGCGCCCTTAGTCACAATTTTAACGCCTGCGGTAACCGAACCGCCGGAAGCCTTCATTGTACCGCCGAGCTTAAGTCTTTTTGTAAATTCAAATCCGTCAATGCTCTTGCCGTTATTATCGATAGTAAGACCGCCGGAAGCGTAAATACCTGTTCCCGCTACAAGCTCCGCGCTTGTTGTAGTGGTAATTGTAAGATCGCTGATATTTACAACGGGGCCGCTTACAGGAGCTACCGCATGACCTGCGCACTTGCTCGCGCATACAGTTTCTTTACAATCTGCATCTGTGCAATTACCGCACTTTGAGCACTTATGCTCGCAGGTGTGGGTGGGAGGAGTAACGATCTCATGACCTTCGCACTTTTCAGCGCAAATAGCCTCTGCGCACTCTGTTTCAAGGCACTTACCGCACTCTGCGCACTTGTGCTCGCATACATGTGCTGCGGGCTGATCTGCAGAAGGCGTAACCTCTACCTTAAAGATGTAGTTAGAGCCTGCAAGACCTGCAAGATAATATGTGCCTGCAGCCTCGAGTGTGAACTCGCTGATGTAAAGGGCATTCTTTACGGAATCGCTACCAACGGAGCCGTAGGATGTGCCGTCAATACCAACGATATCTACTGTACGAGTATCGCCGCCGGAAACCCACCAAACCTTAACGGTGGACTTTCCTGTTACTATAAATTCAATAGCATTCTTAATTTCGCCAGATTTAACAACGCTTGTGCCGCCCCAGTTAATTCTCTGAGTTGCGGAGTAGCCGTCGTCAAATGTCTTGGAGCTACTGTCGATCTTTGTCTTTGCGCTGTAATGGATGGTGAAGAAGTCGCCGATCACTTCTGTTTCGCCATCAGCCTTTGCGCCCTGAGCCATTGCAGGGAGATCTGTTGTAGCATCAAGAACGTGAGTAGAGTTATCTACCTCGTGACCCTGACACTTATCTGCGCAGCCCTTATCCTCGCATTCATCTGTGCACTTGCCGCAGATTTCGCAGGGGCTCTCGCAAACGTGAGCAGGAGCGTGACCCTGGCACTTGTCAGCGCAAACCTCTTCTGTACATTCTGCATCTGTGCACTTACCGCACTCTGCGCATACGTGCTCACATTCGTGGTGACCCTGGCACTTATCTGCGCAAAGCTCTTCTGTACAAGCTGCATTCTGGCACTTGCCGCAGATTTCGCAAAGGTTGTTACACTGATGCGCGTGCTCTTCGGGTGTGTAGAGAATTGCAATGTAGTAAAGGTTGATACCGCTGCTCTTACTACCGAGGTAGTATGTACCTTCTTCGGTAACTGCAAACTCGTATCTACCAATATCTGTACCGATAACGCCCTCGTTAATAGCTACGTCAACAAGTGTGCCTTCTTCAAGAGTTGCAAGACGGAGGGCTCTTGTATTATCCTTGCTACCGGAGATAGCGTAAACTACGATTGTAGCAGGACCGTTTGTAACGATCTTAATACCTCTGTCAACTTCGCCTTCAATAACACTCATAGTGCCATTGAGCTTAAGTCTCATAGAGAATGCGATACAACCCATAGTCTTGTTATGACCTTCGAGTGTAAGTCTTGTAGTAGCGGAGATACCTGTTCCGGGAACAAGCTCTGCGCCATCTGCTATGGATTTAAGGTCGCTGATGTTAACGTGAACGTTTTTAAGTGTCTTAAGATATTCGTTACATACGTCACAGTAATCATCGCTATTGTCATCCTTATGACCGGGAGCAGGAGTTTCTACTGTTTCTCGCTGAAGCTCTGCCTCACAAACCTTACAGTAGAATACTCTGTCATAGGAGCTTGCTGTCAAGCAGTCGCCCTTAACTTCGTTTTCTTTTCCGGAAGTAGGTGTGTGCTCGATCATAGGAACTTCTTCCTGAGCTACGAGAACTTCGTTACAAACAGAACAGTGCTTACCTTCTGTAAGACCTGTAGATGTACATGTGGGAGCAACAGCCTCGTCTATAACTACTGTATGGCTTGCAAGCTCGCCGTAAGCTTCGCCGCAAACTTCGCAAACAGTCTTTTCTGTGCAAGTAGCTTCGCCGCCCTTGTGACCGAGAGGATCGGTATATGTCTCGCCACAAACTTCACAAACTGCACCCTCTGTGCAAGTGGATGCGCCGCCCTTGTGGCCGAGAGGACCGGTATAGGTCTCGCCACAAACTTCACAAACTGCACCCTCTGTGCAAGTGGATGCGCCGCCCTTGTGGCCGAGAGGATCGGTATAGGTCTCGCCACAAATCTCACAAACAGCGCCCTTAATACAGGTAGCTGCGCCGCCGGAGTGTGTGCATTCAACCCATTTTGCATAAATGATTGTGTTTTGTTTTACTTTGTCGGTGTCAAAGTTCCAGGGAGTGGTATGTTCACTGTCCTTGAACCAACCTTCAAATTTGAATCCCTTAAGAGTGGGATCGGAAGGCTTTGTAACAAGCTCGCCCTCCTTAACAGTTTGTGCGGTTACACTAACTCCATCGCCGGCGATGAAGTATACAACGTATTCGTTTTCTTCTGCCGGAGGATTGATCTGGTCAAGCAAATCACCGATAATATCGCCGCAAGAAGTGAGGGCAAGTACCATGACTACTGCCAAAACCAATAGTGCAAGTAAGCGTTTTTTCATAATTTTTCTCCTGTTATAAATTATTTTTTGTTAAAAAATTCTATACCATTTTAATTTTATCATACATTTTATATAAAATCAACACTTTTCTCTATATTTTAAGTAAAAATAAGCTTACAAATGTATCAAAAAATATTTTTTAGTTGATTTTTTACATATCTTTTGCTATAATAATCTTAAAAACACAAAAAAAAGGAAAATAAGCCATGGTTAATTTACGCGAAAAACCCTATTATCTCTCCGACGAGGACATTGCCTGGGTAAAGAATACTATCAAGGGAATGAGCGACGAGGAGAAGGTAGGTCAGCTCTTCTTCCAGCTCACCGCAAGCCAGGATGAGAACTATCTTCGAGAGCTGATGGAAAAATATCACCTTGGAGGCTGCCGCTATAACGGTATGCCCGGCGCAAAGGTGCTTGAACAGAACAAAATTCTTCAGAAATATGCAAAGATCCCCGTATTCATCGCCTGCAACCCCGAGAAGGGCGGCGACGGTGTTTGCCCCGACGGAACCTTCGTTGGCTCCGGAATTAAGGTAGGCGCGACAGGTAAAAATGAATATGCTTTCGCTATGGGCGAGGTTTCAGGCGCGCAGATTGCCGCTACCGGCTGTAATATGGCATTCGCTCCCGTAGTTGATATTCTTTATAACCACGAGTGCGAAGAGGTTCTTTCCCGAGCCTTCGGTAACGATCATAACCGCGTTGCGGAAATGGGCAAGGCATATATGAACGGTATTCACAAGACCCCCGGCGTAGCATCTACCGCGAAGCACTTCCCCGGCAACGGTCAGGACTACCGCGATGCTCATATCTCCAACAACATCAACTACTTCAACCGCGAGACCTGGCTTGCAACCTACGGCCACGTCTATAAAACCCTTATCGACGGCGGTCTTGACGCTATTATGGGCGGACATATTCTTATGCCTAATCTTATGAAGGACGTAAAGCCCGGTATTACCTTTGAAGAAATGCTCCCTGCAACTCTCTGTAAGGAAATTATGACAGACCTTCTCAGAGGCGAGCTTGGCTTTAACGGAATGGTTGTTACAGACGCGTCTCACATGGTTGGTATGACCAATCAGATGAAGCGCAAGGATATGCTTCCCCTCTCTATTATGGCGGGCTGCGATATGTTCCTCTTCTTCAACGATCCTGACGAGGACTACGGCACAATGCTCTCGGCATACAGAAACGGCATCATCACCGAGGAGCGTATGGAGGAGGCTCTCACAAGAATTCTTGGTCTCAAGGCTCACATGGGTCTTAACAAGAAGGCAAAGGAAGAACTCTGCCCAAGTGGAGACGATTTGCAAACTATACTTCACAATCCTGAGTATAAATCCTATTCCCCCAAGATCAGCCGCGATGCGATCACTCTTGTAAAGAGCCTCGATAAGGACGTTCTCCCCCTCTCTACCGAAAAGACAAAGAGAATTATGATCGTGCCTATCAAGGGCTCTGAGAATCCCCTTATGGCTCTTGCCGCAATGGCAATGGGCGGCGGTATGCAGAGAAAGACTCCCGCAGAAAAGCTTTGCGAAAGACTCAATGCCCACGGCTTCGAGACCTTCATTTACGAGAGCCCCATCGATAAGATGAAGGCAATGATGGCAAGAGGCGAGAAGCCCAGCCTTAATCTCTACTTTGCAGGCAAGCACTCTATCGCAGACTTCCTCAGCCAGCAGGATCTTGTAATCTCCCTCTTCGACGTTATGAACGGACACCCATCCTTCGGCCTCTCCAAGGGCGGCGGAGAAATTCCGTGGTACGTTCACGAGCTTCCCGTTGTGGGCATCAGTGTAAATAAGCCCACTATGCTTGCTGACTGTCCTATGCTCCGCACCTATATCAACGCTTATGACTCCAACGACGACACAATGGACGCTCTTGTTGATGCCCTTCTTACAGGCGACTTCAGAGGAAAAGACCCCATCGACTCCTTCTGCGGAATGTGGGATACCAGAATTTAAGGTAGGCTACGTATGTCAATTTTCGATTCTTACAAAAGAAAAAACGATCTTCTCGTCTGTGTTGATTCGGACGGATGCGCTATGGATACCATGAACTGCAAGCACTTCCATTGCTTCGGCCCGAGAATGGTGGACGAATGGAAGCTCCACGAATGGGAAGATGAAATCCTCCACCGCTGGAACGAGATCAATCTCTACCAGATGACCAGAGGCATCAACCGCTTTGCAGGTCTGGCAATGGCGCTTGGCGAGATCAATGAAAAATACACGAAGATCCCCGGGCTTGAAGCTCTTCAGCATTGGGTAAAAACCACCCACGCCCTTTCAAACGGCGCGATAAAGGAAGCGGCATCTGTTCTCCCCGAGAGCGAGGGCAAGACCTGCCTCGAGAAGGCTCTCTCCTGGAGCAATGCGGTGAACGCAAGCATTATCGACCTCCCTGCCGAATTGAAGATCCCCTTCGACGGCGCAAAGGACGGACTCACAGCAGCCCACAAGGTTGCCGACGTGGCAGTAGTCTCCAGCGCAAACCGCGGCGCGGTAGAGGAGGAATGGACAGAGCATAAGCTCCTACCCCACGTGGATATACTCCTGGCGCAGGACGTGGGAAGCAAGGCCTTCTGCATCGGCGAGATGCTGAAATTCGGCTACGATAAAAGCAAGACCCTTATGGTGGGCGATGCCGTCGGCGATATGGAAGCGGCAGATAAAAACGGCGTTTTCTTCTTCCCCATCCTCGTAAATCATGAAAAGGAATCCTGGGATGAGCTTGTTTCCGAAGCCCTTCCCCGCCTTACAAACGGCAGCTTCGCAGGCGAATATCAAAGCTCGATCCGCAAGAGATTTATAGAAAACCTTGGCGGTTAATCGCGTTTTTGTAAACCAAAATTTGCAAATAACCAGACTTAATGAGCATCAGCAAAGATGCTCAAAAAAACAAAAAAATCCGATAAAACCAAAAAATCAAGCGCCCCGTTGCAAAGCTTCAGCCAAGCAATGGAGCGCTCTTTATTTTTTTATTTTCTAGGAGAAGAAAAATAAAAACCTTATTATTTTTTTATATGCCCCTGCGAGGCACGCGTTTGAGCGAGGGAATTTTGAGCAGAAATCTTCGTTCTTCTTCCCGATGGCGTAGAAAACTACGTCGAGTGGAAGAAAACACGAGGTTCCCCGAAGCGAACTAGAGAGCTTTTGGGGTTCCAAAGCGGAGATAGCGCCAGCGGTTATGCCAAAATTCACCGATACAAAGTTTGAGCGAGGGAATTTTGAGATAGAATTGCGGAATAGAGTCCGCCGGGCGTAGGTACCTACATCAAGGACTCTAGTCTATAATTATAGCCAAAATTCACCGTTCAAACCAGATTATTCGCCGGGAGCGTGGTTAGTCAGCATTGTTATTGTCATCTTGAATTTGGACGGCTCGCCCATTTCATTTCTCTTACCGCCGAGACGAATTGATCCTTCGCCTGTTTCCCAGGTGGGAAGACCCTTGCTGTTAGGGTTGCCTGTCTTTGCGAAGTTAGTAAGATAGCTTGTCATCAGGTCGGAGAGAGCAAAGTCCTTGTCGCCGAAGGGGCGCCAACCGTTTTCAAGAGTTCCAAACCAATACCAAAGGTCAGAGGAATGCCAAGCGCCGTGATTGTCACCGGGAAGTCTTCTCTCGAAGTACCAGGAGTACGCGGGAGTCTCCTGTCTTTCGCACCAATCCTTCGCCATAGAGTAAAGAAAGGGAGGCATCATGTCGTGGCTGGTAATACCGATCATGTAAGGGATCTTATGCTGACGGCCACCCTCTACAATATCGTATCCGGAGGCAACCACAAGTCTGCCATCGATATAAGGCATACAGTAGCCGCCCTTCTTAATTTTCTTAAGGTCATTCCAGGCCATAAAGATGTCTTCCACGGGAACCTGACGAAGCTCCCCAAGATTCTTAGCGCCAACAGTTTTCATAAGCTCCTGCCAGAAGGCATATCCCTTTTCGGGATGAGAAGCTTTGAGAATCTTACTTACACCGCCGCCCGAGGACATTACTGCCTTGTGGAAAAGACCTTTTGAGAGAGGTGACATACAATGCTGCTGGACGCTCATCGCGCCTGCGCTCTGTCCCATGATGGTAATGTTGTCAGGATCGCCACCGAATGCCGCAATATTGCGCTTAACCCACTTGATAGCGGTAAGCTGATCGTAAAGACCGTAGTTACCGGTACGTCCTGCCTCCATCTTCAGCTCGGGGAGAACCGCAAAGCCAAGAGGACCTAAGCGATAATTAAGGGTAACGCCGATAACGCCCTTGCTGGGCCATACGGGCACGTCAAAATGCTTTTCGTGACCGCATCCACCGGTAAATCCGCCGCCGTGAATGTATATGATTACAGGCAGCTTTCCTTCTACCTTTTCGGGAGTGAATACGTTGAGGAAGAGACAGTCCTCACTGTACGTATATTTCTCTCCCTCTCGAAATTCCTTGTAATAGAATTTTTTCTTGGGCATTTTCGCCTCTGTATAAAAGGCGCGAGGCTGATAGGAGCAAGCTCCGTATTCGGTAGCCTCATAAACACCGTCCCAATGAGTAACCTCTATCGGGTACTCAAAGCGACCGGCGGTAGCGTACCTTATGCCCTTATACGCCACTATACCGTTTACACCGCTTCTGGTGCCACGAACGGCACCGCAGGGGGTATTGATCATATATTCCATATTTAACACCTGTTTTTTCAAAAAAAGAACATAATTAGTCAGGGTCGCATAAAACCCTCTTTTTGTAAACTAAACATTTCTTTTTTACGTTTTATCGTAGAGGCCGTCTCGAACAAAAAATCCGAGGCAGCCTATTTTTCGGGCTTGCTTATACAAGCGCTCTTTTACCGTTCAGTTATCATTTGTATGCTGCAGGAACTACAGCACCTTCAGTATTGGTCTGTGCCTTGCCTGCTTTTCTTGCAGCCATCTCTGATCTAACCTCGGGAGTGATGTTCCAAACGAACTTGAATGCTGCCCAAGAAATAAGAACGAATACAGCGGGAAGAAGCACGCAGATAACCTTAAGACCAAGGATTGTAGTATCGGTTTGAACCTCAGCGGTACCCTCATAGCCGATCCATCCGAGAGCAAGAAGGGAGCAACCCTGACCGATGGTCTGACCGATACGGCGGGAAAGGTTAAAGGTGCCGTAAATAGAGCCCTCGGTTCTCTTACCAACAACCATTTCATTGTAGTCGATAGCCTCGCCGACGAGACCCCACTGCATCTGGATAGATACCATACCCATACCTCCTGCGATACCGGAGATAACGCCGTGTACGAGAGGATGAACGTATGTAGACATGTGGAGACCGAAGAGACCTACGAAGATCACGCCTGAAATAACAAGGGAATAACGGATAACCCTCTCAAGACCGAGCTTCTTACAAATGAAGGGAATAAGTACCATCGCGCCAATCATGAAAGGAGCGGAAAGCGCGGAGCCGATTGTCTGATATGTAAGGTCGTGATATACTGCTGTGTACATATATGCGCCAAGAGTCTGAACAGCATACTGCATTACACAGATAGCAACACCGTGAATACAAAGAGCAACGAAGGGGCGGTTCTTTCTGAATACTGTGATAATGTCGGTAAATTTAATATCGTCAGCCTTTGTCTCCTCGCCAACGGTAGTACGCTCTTCTGTCATTGCATAGTGAAGGAAGCAAATAACGAAGCCAACGAGCGCACAAGCAACACCTGTGATCATGTAACCGGTGGTATTTCTGTCACCGTACATAGCAACAATAATAGGACCCATCATAGCAGGGATCATATTACCGAACATAGAGCCTACGCCGCGAGCGGAAGAAAGAGATGCGCGCTCGGAGTCGCTCTTGGACATTGCGGAAAGAAGAGATCCCATGGGGATGTTGAACATTGTGTAAGCACCCTCATAGAGAATCTTGCAGGAGAAGAGAACTACAAGGAGTGTGATACCCTCAAAGAAGGTAGGCACAGTCCACAGCGCGATCGCGGAAATCGCAAGGAGAGGTGTGGATCTGAGAAGCCAAGGACGGAACTTGCCTCTCTTGTTCTGTCTTTTTGCGAAGGCCTTATCCATAAGAGCGCCCATAAGAGGGTCGTTGATAGCGTCCCAGATAGTCCAAACAATTACAAGAATACCAAGAACCGTAGGATCAATGCCAAGAGCATTTGTACAGTAAAGATTAAAGATACTTGCCATAAGTGTGAATGTCATACATCCACCAAAGTCACCGAACATATAGCCAAACCAATGCTTAGGGGTAAGGCCGCCGGGAGTCTTTTGCTTTTTAGCCATTCTATTTTCCTCCAAATTTTTTTAGACATTCATATTATACCATATATTTTTTGCTAATAAAATTGCATTTTTCACAATAAATATTGCAAATCGGACAAAAATATGTTAAAATAATAATAATGAAGATAAAATAACTCTATTTTTTAGGAAAGGCACGAAAAATGAAGATTTCATTTCTCCGAGAGCTACAGACAAAATTCAAGCAACCAAAAACCTATGAGGAAATCGAAGAGATAATTGAATACATTCATAATAGCGGGATTAACATAACAGACCTCTACCAGGAGCTGGAGATGACATCCACCTATGCTAACATTCACAAAGATGTGACTCACAGAAAAATGAACATTTCTCTGCACTCCCATTCATTTTATGAGGTAATGCTGTGCCGCGCCGCCGACAGAATAGAATATCTGATCGGCTCAAAAAGATATAAGATCAGCGCGGGCGACGTGGTTATAATCCCACCCGGAGTCAGTCACATGCCTATCTTCCCCGAGGATATGCAATACCCCTACGACAGAGATATCCTTTGGGTGAACGCCTCCTTTATGGAGAAGATAATTGACCTTTTCCCCGGCTTCAGCAGTAATAGAATAAAAACGGCGCTCCTTCTTCACACCAAGGGCACAACCTTCGACCACATCAGCGACTATTTTACCGACGGTATAAACGAGACTCTCAGCCAGAAGGCAGGCTACGACAAGATCATCACAGCCCACGCGATACTTATTATATCCCACATCCTACGATCCGCATCCGAAGGGGAGGGATCACGCTTTGAGCCCGAGAAGCCGACTATAATAAATTCGCTTATTGAGTATGTCGAGGGGCATCTTGACGGGAGGCTTAATCTTGACGAGGTAGCGGCTCATTTCTATATCAGCCGAGGTACGGTAAATAAGCATTTCAGGGAGAGTATGGACACCACCTTCTATAAATTCGTCACGCAAAGGAGACTGATCCTTGCCAAGGTGCTTATCGGCGAGGGAGAAAATATGGAGAGCGTCAGCCAGAAATGCGGGTTTACAGATTACTCCACGTTCTACAAAGCATTCAAAAAGGAATATGGCATATCCCCGAGAGAATACGCAAAAATCTAGTGTTTTGTCAATCTTTGTTTACAATATAGAGGTGTTTTCAAAAAATGCTGCTGTAGTATGAATAGCAGAAAATGTTTTTTAGCATTTCACTCCCTTTTTTACCTCTATTTTTGTTTTTAGGTAGTTTTAACCTTGATATGGTACAATTTATATGTTATAGACACTTTCAAAAAGGAATTTTATTAAAATGGAAAATAAAGAAACGAAAGTAAAAAAGCCGAAAAAAGAAAAAAGGGCAAAAAAGCAGCCCAAGATCTCCATCTTCAAGCAAATGCAGGAAAGCTTCTCCGACGAGGAGAAGGCGAAGATCAACAGGCACTTTGACGACTTCAAGCTTCATTGCCACATGGCGCCCAAGGAGACCGAGCTTCTTCGCGAGGACATTGAGGAGGCTCTTCTCTACTACAAGAGCCTTGGTACAATAACTCTGGACGAAGCGCTCGACAGACTCTCGAACGAGAAGCTGGGCGGCTTCTATGCCAACCCCTCATCCCTTTGGTTCTCTCTTGACGACGCGGCAAAGATCTATCCCTTCTCTATGCAAGAGGGATATATGAGTGTTTTTCGCCTTGCTATGAATATGAAGGAGGATGTGGTTCCTGAGCTTTTGCAGATGGCATTGAACTTCACCATCAAGCGCTTCCCCGTCTTTGCAACAACCCTGAAGAAGGGCTTCTTCTGGCACTATCTTGATTCTACCAAGCGCCGCTTCACCGTTCACGAGGACATGAATATTCCCTGCAGCCCCATTCCTATTTCTCAAAGCGGTGCGCAGGCATTCCGCGTGCTTTATCACAAAAACAGAATTAGCGTGGAGTTCTTCCACATTCTCACCGACGGCACCGGCGCCGTAGCATTTCTTCGCGCCCTGGTGGCTGAATATCTCCGCCTTCTCGGCTACGAAGCCGAGGGAGATGAGACTCTCATCGATATTTCCGACACACCTATCAAGGAGGAGATAACCAACGAGTTTGCTCACGTGGAAAAGCCAAAGAATTCCACCGGCTTTGCAGATAAAAAGGCTCTCCAGATGAGCGGAAACCACGCCTCCACTCTTCCCTGCCGTATCATTCACCTGAAGTTCAAAACCGAGGATATCAAGGCGGCGGCAAAGCGACATGGTGCAACCGTTACCGCGTACCTTCTGGCTCTCATGTTTATCTCCGCAAAGGCATCAACCGAAAACATGACCGGCGATATAAACATTCAGGTGCCGGTCAATATGAGAAAATTCTATCCGTCAAAGACTCTTCGCAACTTCTCTATGTATACGGGAATCCGAATCCCCGTGGATGAGATAACCACCATAGACGCCATTATCCCGAGAATCACCGAGCAGATCTTGGAAAAGACCTCGAGGGAGGCGATGAGCGCAATGGTATCGGGAACAAACAAGCTGGTAAACGGCATCAAGCTGATCCCCATGGTTATCAAGAGCCCGGTGGCAAAGATCGTATACGGATCTATCGGCGAAAAGGTGTTCACAACCACCCTGTCAAACATGGGAATCGTCACTATGCCGAAGGGCTTTGCCGAGCATATCAAGGACGTAGAATTCACCCTCGGCCCATCAAAAACCAACAAAGCCCTCTGCGGAACTATCACCTATAACGGAACCACAGTTTTCACCATTACCAAGAACACGGTTTCCCCGGCATTTGAGGAGAAAATGTGCAGTCTTCTCTCCCGCGAGAACCTCGATCCCATTGTAGAAGGGAGTCCGAACTATGAATATTAATATCACCTATCCCGAGCTGAGCAAAAAGAAGGCAACGAGGGCAAAGCTTATAAGAATACTTCGCCTTCCCTTTATAATTATCGCAATAGCCTGCCCCATCGTCAATATTGCGGTAGGTGGACCTGCATGGTCGGTAATTGCCCTTTTTGGCTTGAATATAGTCTGGAATATGGGAGTGGCAATCGACCTTATTGAGTATAACCGAACCAGCCAATTCATTAAGGCTATCACCTATTCTATATTGATGCTCATTCTCATCCATCTTATCCTTACGCCCAACGTACCCTGGGGATATTTCGTAATTCCTATCGTGACTTTCTCGGGTCTTGTGGTGGCAGCGGTATTGTTCTTTACCGACTTTGAGCGCCAGCGACACAATCTTATGCCCCTGCTCATCATCGATATAATCTGCCTTCTCGCGGCCGTCGTAATGTGCCTTGTTATTCACTATGAGCCTCTTGATATGGCGCTCTGGCCCTACATTGTAATGGGCGGCGTCAGTCTTGCTCTTCTCGCCTCGCTTATCCTCTCTATGAAGGGCGGCTTCTTTGGCGAATTGAAGCGCAGATTCCACGCAAGGATAGACTGATAAGGAGCAAAAGCGATCTTCAAAAAAGAAAGCAACCTTTTAGCATTAGGCTTTCACAAAAAAGCGAAAGGCTCAGCCTTAGTGACAGAATTAAAAGATTTAACCTTTAGAAAAAAGAGTAAAAAACACCGAATTTGCAAAGTTCGATTTGCATTTTTGGTGTTTTTTCACTTTCAAGGGATTATATTAAAAGGAGCATAGCAAAACTATGCTCCTTATTTTTGTCAATCGGAGGTAATTTCCCATCGCGCTTTCACCCGACGGTAGCCCTCTCTCGTTTTTGCGTGCAAATCAGCCTTACTGATTTTCCTTTTGGATCGCATCCATCCTCATAAGCGCATCGTTTACAACGTTATAAAGATTTACGATAGCGGGAGACATCTGAGCGATAGTCAAATCAGCACTGACAGTATGTGTACCGTCGGCATTAACCGTATAGAGATAGGAATATCTCTCGTATGTTTCCGCTACGATATCGATACCCACACCGGCATACTGGTGGTTTTCTATAATTCTCTTTGCGTCGTTTGCAAGAGTCTTAAGGGTATTGACCGCGTTAGAATCGTTTGCGGTTATGATATTTTCAATCTGCATTCCCTGAGAAACGGAATGGGAGTATCCACTGAGACTGAATCTGTCGCCTCCGATGGTATAGGAATATCCATCGATGAGCTGATAGGTTGCTCTATCCGCAACCCAGTTATCGGTAACGAATGAGCCTGTGCCGTTTCCGCCGTCATAGGTAACTACGTTTGCAGTTCCCGCATAGGTGCTACCGATTCTGTACCAATCGCTGATCTTATTTCCGTTGGCATCTCTGTCGCAGGTAAATACGACCGCATAAACAGGAACGTATGCTCCCGCCTTATTCAACGGGTCGATAGTAAGGTAAAGGGTCATCTCACAGCCGTAGCCGTAGAACGGAGAACCGTTACCGTTCTTATTGACCGCAACGTAATCGTCACCGGTCATGTTGTTCCAGTCAAGGTTTTCGTGCTTGACAAGAACCGTAGCATCCATCTGATCTTTTCCAACGGTTATCTGAAGCTGACCTGCAAACAAAGTGTTAAGCGCAACAGAGTCCTCACTGGAAGAGCCTATAACGTTTCCGATGTAGTTAGACGTCCATTCATTATATCCGTCGTACTTGTTATCAATAGCGTCTATGAGCTGATCGTAGGTTGTCTTTGTATTAAGGATATCGAGGAACTTCTCCTCTACAACGTCAAGAGCTTCTCTTTCGCCGTCAACGTTAATACCGAAGCGGAGATTGATACGCGTTGCCCAGTCGGTGTTTGCATTCATACTCGAGCCCACAGCGTAGGTCACGGTGAACTCCTTGGTCTCGCCCGGCTTGACCATCTTATCCGCCGCCGCTGCCTTGGCAAGCGAAACGGTTACGCCGATCTTAGATCGGTTATTGGTAGTAGACAAAGAGTTGTTTCCGTTATATCCTTCAAGATTTGTCTGGTAATAGAAATCTCTGTAGGTATAAGTAAGCTTTGTATTATTATATACTGTAACCTTATATTCAACAGTACCTGTACCACTTCTGGCTTTGTTAATGGTAGAGTTAATAGTAGTGGAATACTCGATGAAGTTTACTTCATTGCTGTCCACGCTAGTAGCGCTGTTGGTATCAACCGCGGTTATGAACAGACCCTCGGGTATGTTGGAGCTTGTCTTCTCGATAAAGTTAAATTTCAAATAATAGTTATCTGTTTTATCGTTATCCGCATTCGTCATAGTAAGAGTGAAGGTTACGGATTCGCCGGGACCCACCTCCTGGAGGAAGGTTATGCCGCTGACCGAGGGGCGTATAGATGATCCGGTATAAACGCCGCCAAGACCTAACTCCTCGCCCTCAATAATACGCTCGTAGCAATATATCTTGTTGCTTTGGTTAACGACTGTGACGGTGAAGGTTGCTGTTCGCGAATTTTCAACCTCCGCTGACATATAGGTGCTATAATATCCCGTAACGTCAACTCCGCCGCTGGTGTCGGGTGTGATTTTAGAAATATACAAGTCGTACCACGGCTTCAATATATCCGCGCTTCCCATAATATCAATGGTATCGCTGAGCGCCGCGTAGCCTGCGCTGGCAAAAAGGGTTGTAAAGATCAAAAGTGCCACAACCAAGACTCTGGGCATATTTCTCATATTCGCACCTCCTTTTCAGATTTTTATAAACTATTATTTGCTTTTAGCGCTCTCCTGCGTTGTTTTTCGCGCAGAGGCTATATTTGCTTTTAATGCTTCCCCGCGTTTTTACGAGGAAGCATTTTTGACTTTATTTTTTGCCGCAGTTAACCGAAGCGTTACCGCAATCACCTACAATAACATTAACGTTACTCTTGCAGGGAGTGCATCCTGTGCTTGTGGTGGTAACAACGGTTTGTCCTTCAACGAAGATGGACGCGGTGGCATATCCGCAGGTATTGGCTCTCACTGTGGGAGCAGTCTTTGCCGCGGGCGTTCCCTTAACCCCGGGAGTCCTCTCTACCGAATACTTGGTGTCGCCTTCTACTGCCCAGACTCTTTCTCTCCTAGTCTTCGCGGACGTAAAGGATACCGAGTTCTCCGAAGAAGCAGTTGATACGTTTGTCTCACGGCCGGATGCCATGCTTGCTATGGGAGCGTTGTTATAAGCCGCGGGAGCAGCGTTTTCTGTGCGAGCAGGCTCAACGATAGCCGCAGGCTCGCTATGACCATTTACCGCTACGGGAGCAGCCTTTGCAACCGCGCGGGATGTGTCGATAGCAGAATCGTCGCCCTCGGGGCTGTCCGCGTAAAGCTTATCGTAGTTATCAACCTTAACCTCAAAGAGGTAAAGAATTCTTGTATTTGTGGGGATAAAGAACTGACATCTTGTCTTATCGGTGTTTTCGCTCATAAGAATAGGAGACTGGATGGTATCGCGGATAGCCAGCATTTCTCTGAAGCTGGATATGATAACTATCTGATAACCTGTGGTATCAAAGCCGTTTTCAACCTTCTGAATGAAGGAACGGTAGCTGTTAACGAGTCTCTGTATCTTTGTGTAATAGGTAATATCCTTGTTTCTCGAGATGTACCAGCCGACGATAAGGATAACGATCAAGGCAACCTCAACCTTGCAAAGCACCTTAGCAATATCAATAAGCTGCCCCTTAACACCATCGGCAGTCTTGCAGAGGATCTTGCAGTCACCACAATGGCTGGATGTGGTGGAATAATTTACGTCGAAGGCGCTCTCGTTAAGAGGCATTGTAACCTTAATGGTGCAGGTATTCTCGGCGTTATTTTCAAACTTCTCCGATGAACCGACAACCTCAACCTCCATGGTGATGATGAGGTTCTCCGTAGTGTCTTTGATATCAAATTCCTTCTCAAATTGCTTTACTATATCGTCGTAATGATGATAATCGATCTCAATGTTTTTCTTGAAATCAAGCTGACTGCTGGAGTTACCCTTGATAGGCTCGCTTGACTCTTCGATAACCGTCTTGGGAAGAGGGAACTTATTCTTGGTCGCTCCGTCTACCACCTCGGGCTGAGCGATGATGCGGTAGGTATACTCGTAATCCACGTCGGGAGAGCACACCTCAAGATGATAATCAAAGCCAATTCTGACAATGGTAGCCGCTGTGGAGGGGTAAGCATAATCGGTAGGAATCCACAGATCTCCGTTCGCGTCCGCATACTGGGAGAAGTCCTCCAGGTATTGGCTGTAGAAGGGCGTGTTCTTCGGGATCTTAACGCTATAATTAACGTCGGTTGATTCAATGTAGTCTATGTAGGTAGCCTCGTTGATCCTGTCGTTAGCGACGTAGAGACCTACGATGGTCAGGGCGATCAGCGCTATTGCGATGCTGTTAAACAGCACCCATCTCTTGTATCTGGTTCTGCGTCTTTCTCTCCGTTTCAGGCGCATTTTTCTTTTGCGTTCTGTCATTTTTTTCTCCTGTCTGCCGCAAGTGATTGCGGGGAATTTTTATTTTGACAAGCAGATCACACCTTGCAGGGCAAAGCTCGTAAGGTCTGCTTGATTGTAAACAATTTTATACATTTTGGCTTATTTACAGAATTTCATTAACCAACTCTCTAAGCCATAGAGTCGGATATCCAAAGTAAGGAAGTTTTAATTCAACTATTCCTTCAATATCACTCTCGGTGATATAACCTACGTCGAGATCCTCGTTAGCGTCGCCCTTGGTGAAGTAGCGAGTTTCTCCGTTGATATGAGCTATATCCACGACGCGGTGGATAACGTTCTTGTTGCCGCTCTTAAATACGATGATATCTCCTTTTTGCACAGTATCATCGTCGTCATACCTTTCGTAGATAGCGATATCGCCCTTGTTAAGCTCGCCGGTCATACTCTCGGTGGCGATAACGTAGGCGCCGAACTGGAACACATTGGACACAAGCATTATGATTGACGTCATCATTATCACGATCACCGTGGTGAGAGCAACGCCAAGTTTACTGAACCGCGCCAAGGCGTATCTTTTCTTCTTTTCGTAGAGATAATCTATAAAAAGATATACGAGAAGAGGAAGTATAAGATTTATAAATGAAAGAAGGGAATGGGGGATGCCCGTGTTGTAAGGAATTACATACGGGTAAAGCGTGATTATAAGGCGATAAGCAATATTAGGGAGTGACCCATAGCGCTTCGCCAGATAATGGTAAAGCAGGTTTGAAAGGACGGCAGGCAGGAATGCCAGCGCAATGATATCCATAAACCTTCTGAATGTAAAAATGTCCGAAAGTGTGTAATGAATTATTACCTCTGCTATAACGCAGGAAACATAAGTGATCACACCGGCAAAGCGATCCTCCTGGGCGCGGACAATAGTACGCACGACTTCGGAGCAAACAATGATTGCCGAAACGGGGAGAATGTATTGAAGGATGACCTTCATGGCCTCTCCGTAATTTGACTTGACAAAACCGAAGCCTATGCCCATCACGTAATAGAGCATTACGTAAACGGCAGCAATAACCGCCACGACCATCGCGACCTCGGAATACATGTAATTCGGAATGCCCCGCTTTTTGATCAGAAAAACCATCAAGGCGCATACCGCCGCCATAATGACGGCCGCCACAATCCTTCCTGTATTATCAAACAGGAAGGAGATCAAGAGGACGGCAAGAGTCGAAAGCGAGATTATTCGTAATATCTTTTTTTGGGACATCGCCGTCCTCCTTTCTCAAATTTCAAAATTCTGAAATTATTCTAAAAATCAGATTAGTTGGTAGCTGTGATACCAACTGTGAAAGCACTTGTAACAGCGTCTGTGGGGTCAGAGTTAAGAGAAACTGTAACCGCAACAGTAGTTGAGCTACCCGCGGGAATGATCTTTGTCGCGCCGTTGTCAAGCTCTGTCTCAACAGTGAAGATAGGCTCTGTGGAAGAAGAGTTCTTGAGTGCAAGGGTAACGTCGTTTGTGCTGTCGTTTCTTACAACGTAAACGATTGTTACGGAGTCGCCTGCCTTTTCAAGACAAGAAATGGTAAAGTGCGCCATATCGTTATCCTGAGAGTTGATGTGAGCAGTGTAGCCAAGATTGTCAGCAGCTGTGATAGCGTCTACCTCAACGGAGTCTTTCATAACTTTGTAGAAGTATACGTCCTCGTTAAGTACTTCGCCTGCATCTGTTGCAGTGATGTCTGCAGTACCCTGGATATCAAGTGTATCGGAAACTGCTGCATAACCTACACCGAGAAGCATAACTGCTACGAGAAGGAAAGCTGTAACTATAACCTTTCTGTTTTTCATGTTTTTTCTCCTTTCAAAGATTTTGTTTGTTTTTTTATATCTAAAGCCGAAGCCTTGAGATAACTTATGTAATTTGTTTTTTGCCTTTAATGGCCCGAACAAGCTGCTCGGATAACGAGAGCTCTACCTTGCGCCTTAAATATCCGAGGGAAAATTAGGACAATATGGTAAAAAGATCATCTTATCCTAAAATCAAGTATATCACACGCGAGCGCGTATGTCAACATCTTTTTTGTTTATTTTAAAGTATTTAATACTTTTCATCTATCTTTACCAAAAAATCCGTTCATAATTTGTATATTTCGATAAGTGATTTGCCTATATTTTATAATTATTGCTATGAAAAAAGGCGCGTCTTAAAACGGTTTAACCCTCAGGACACGCCTCGTCACTTTATTCGTTTTTCATTTTTTCAACCTATAGCCATTGACAATTATCCGTTGTTTACTTTGCCTCGTCGGTGCTTTTCCAACGGAAGTTACCGCGCACGCCGTTTACGTCGCCGTAATAAGCAAAGGTATCGGGATATTTCCTCAAAATATCAAACAGCTCGGGGATCTGACGGATATTGATAACCGAGAACACCATGGATCTTTCCTCCTCGGTATACATACCGCGGCTCTCCACCACCGTTGCGCCGTGCTTCAAAACGTAAATGATGTCGTTTTTGATCGCCTCGGGATGCTTGGTTATGATCTTCACCTCTACGGCGCTTCTGTTTTCCTTAAGTAAAAGACCCGACGCACGCTCGAAAACGAACATCTGCACCACCGCAAGGAGAAGGCTCATAACGCTGTTATGGTAAACGAAATAGGATATACCAATGATGCCGTAGCAGATAGCCGTGATTATATTCTCGATATTTCTGTAGGGCATCTTCTTGTTTATCATACTTGCAATAATATCGATACCGCCGCTGGATGCGCTTATGCGCAGCATAAGTCCAGTTCTGAGGCCGAAGAGAGCGCCCGAGAATATAGCCGCCATCAAGCCCTCTCCCTCTGTGAAAACAGGCGCGCCGACAGCCTCAAGAATAAGCATTATTCCCGAAGATATAACCGTGAAAAGCACGGTGTAGATAACGTATCTTTTCTTGAGAATAAACCACGCCACAAGAAGCAGAGGAAGATTCAGAGCAAGAATAAAATACGCAGGATTAAGACCGTTAAGGGCATAGGCTATCATCGTCGCGACACCGTCAAGACCCGCGGGAGCAAACTCTGCCGAGCCAACGAAATAATGCATACCTATAGCGGACATAATAGCCGCGACGAGAGTGCAGGTGACGTTTATCGCCTCTCTCTTGAATTCGATCCTTGGGAATTTTATCGCTTTGTTATCCGTAAGTCGGGTTATTTTCGTGTTTTTTTCATCTATCATAGCTTTTACCTCAGAATTGGCGAACAGGCTTGATTGCCGCGCCGCCCTCAAATTCCATTACCTCGCCGAGGGCAAAGAATCCTCCCTCATCGGTAAGCCTTACCTTCTCGCCCATATCAAGCGTAATCTTCAGTTTCTTAAGATATATCTCCTGCCCCGCCCTTGCAAGTCTTGCAAAGAAGGGAGGAAGAATAACCTCTCGTTTATCAGCGAAGATCACCTCTATTGGCAGAACTCTCGCCCATCTCTCCTCTGCCGTCAGCCCTTCAAGCTCCGAGATGGTGATACCGTCTTTAAGAGTGAATCCCGATGCTTTGCATCGCTCCAGCGTTTTCATAGTGCCGCCACAGCCAAGCTTTGCGCCTATATCCGCGCAGAGCGTTCTTATGTAAGTACCCTTTGAGCATTTAACGTCAAGGTAATATTCTCTCTCCGAGAGCCTTCTTGCCGAGATGGAATATATCTTAACAGCCCTTGCCTCGCGCTCTATCTCCTTGCCTTCTCTTGCAAGCTCATAAAGCTTCTTTCCGCCCACCTTCAGGGCAGAATACATAGGCGGAGTCTGCATATACTCGCCAACGAAGGACTCAATAGCAGAAAGCACATCTATCTCACCAGGGATATTTTCCGACTCGGTCAAAACCGCTCCTGTAATGTCCTCTGTGTCGGTGGTTATGCCCAAGAGAAGGGTAGCTCCGTAATGCTTGTCCGAGGTGAGCATAAACTCGCTGGCCTTGACCCCTCTGTTCACAAGCACAGGGAGAACTCCCGTCGCCATAGGGTCAAGAGTTCCCGTGTGTCCCGCCTTGTCGGCAGAAAGCATTCTTTTCACACGGTTTACCACGGCCTGAGAGGTCAGGCCCTCTTCCTTATTTATGATAATTACTCCGTTTTTCAAAATCAAAAACCTCATTTTTTGTTTTATACTACATTGTAGCACAAACGGCAGAAAATTTCAATATGTTTTTTTATGACTGCCTTGTTTGTATTTCCCGGCTATTTTCTATTTGTTTTAGACTTTTTTGCTTTTACCGGGTGCGGCAGCCCATTTTTGAAAAATATTTTATGACACAGAAAGAAAATCAATTACAAAAACTTTTCGCAAAAGGCGACACGGCTCGCTACAGAAAGAGTTTTTTCTTTCGGTATTGCGTTTTTTATTCTCGTTTTTCCAAAATTATTTGTTTCTCGATGTTTTTAATTCGACAACATTTTCTCTGTTTTTAGTATATAATTGTTTACAAAAACAAATGTTTTGGAGGTATATATGGGTGAAGTAATAGAAAAACTTCGAGAAGAAATAAAAAAATCCTCAGAGCAAAAACGAACTCCCCTCAGAGGTGAGGGAGTAGGTATTATTCCTGCAATGGCGGCTTTGACTATCGGTCTCCTTTTCGGAAGGTATCACCTCATTTTCGGTGCGCATCCTCTTGGGATAGCCGCAGTTTCTGCCATGCCAACCCTAGTGTGGCCCACGCTGATTGGCGCTTTAGTCGGCTCGCTGACTCTGGGCGCGGACAACCTTATACTCGCGGTATGTATAGGAATTTCTATTTTGGTAAGGCTCTTTACCTGCCGCGGAAAAGAAGGAGAGCCCCTTTTCAGCGAAGGAATAATGCTCCGCATGTGTGCCGCGATAATAGGCGGATTTGTGGCAGCGGTTTATGAATGTATAGTATCAGGCTTCAGTCTTGCAACCATCTTAAATTCATTGACGATGATCCTCTTGACACCCCTTCTTACCTTCGTGTTTTCGGGACTATTTTCAGGCACGGTTTCTGTGGTTGGAGTCTTCTCGGGCAAGGACGATCTTTCGCTTAAAGGAAAAGCAGAGGGCGAAAAATACGATCTCATCTTCTTCCAATGCGCATCTCTCGTCACCTTGTTTCTTATTTCAATTTCACTTTCGGAGCTAAATATTTTCGGCATAGGGGCAGACTTCATCTTCATTAGCCTCGTTTCAATTTTGATAGCAAAGAAATTTGGCGCTCCCAGGGCTATGGCGGCAGGCTTCGCTTGTGCGCTGGGTTCATCAGGAGTATCGGCAGTGTCATTTGCCCTTGTAGGCTTGGTTTGCGGTCTACTCTTCCCCTTTGGCGTGGGCGGAGCGCTCCTATCTGCAGGCGCAGCAGCATCTGTTTGGAGCATTTACGCATCGGGAGCAGAGGGGCTTCTCACCGTACTCCCCGAGTATGCCATCGCTGCAACAATCGCCGCCCCTGTGCTGAAATCCATACAAAAAACAGAATCCCCCGAGACGGCGAGCGCATCGGCCTCAGCTACGGATATGGTGGGAATCTTCTCGCTGTCTTATAAAAATAAATTCTCGGGCAGCCTCGACGTGCTTGAGACTTCTCTTTCATCCATATCCTCGGTTCTACGCTCGGCGTCAAAATCGGACATCCCCACCGATGAGGAGCTTCGTGGCATCATAGACGATGCCGCAGATGAGATATGCGGCGGATGCGAAGAGCTTTCATTCTGCCGCGCCGAGGATATTTTCCCCGCCAAAAAGAACAGAGACAAGCTTCTTGAAATACTACTCCGCGGCGAGCGGATATCACCGTCCGACATCAACACCTCAACAGAATTCTGCGCCACCCCCGAGCGCATATCCGAGAGGATTAATCTCAAGGTGGCGGAACTTTATCAAAGGAAATTCATGAGCCGCGCATCAACTGTAGGAGCAGATCAGTACGATCTCCTCGGTAAGCTTATCTCCGAGGCAAGGCTCGCTGACCGCAGAGAAAAAGCCCAGGACACACCCCTCACCGAAAGGCTGGAAAAAAAGCTTCACGATATGGGCTTTTTGGGTGCCGCCGTCAAGGTTTTTGGTGAGAGGAAAAAAAGATTTATCATCGCCATGGAGGACGAGGATGGAAGCGAGATAATCCGCCCCGAGATAACGGGGGCAATAGAGAAGGAATGCGGACTCCCCATCGTCTCTCCCGAGTTTTTCCGCAAAGAGAAGCTAGCCCTTCTTGAATGCGGCGTTGGCAGAAGCTATGATGCTGAATTTGCATTCGCATCATCGTCAGGCGGAGGAGAGGTCTCGGGTGATACCTTGGCCGCATTTTCATCCGCTGACGATCGCTTCTATGCTATCTGCTCCGACGGTATGGGTAGTGGTGTCGAGGCTAAGCGCACCAGCGAGTTTGCCTGCAGATTTCTCAGGTGTACCCTCGGGATAGGCAGTCCCGAGACGGCATTACATCTTCTGAACAGCACTCTCCTTGGGCGTGGCGGAGAATGCAGTGCCACTGTTGATATTTTCGCTCTCGATCTTCTGAACGGCTCCGCAACCTTTATAAAGAGCGGCGCAGCACCGTCCTTCGTTAAGCGCGACAGCTCCATATTCAGGATCAAATCCTCCACCGCGCCCATCGGACTTATGAAAAGCATTGACTCCGAGAGGATCTGCGTTGAAGTAAAGGGCGGCGACTACGTTATAATGTTCTCGGATGGAGTGAGCGAGATCGCCGAGGAATCCCCCTGGCTTTTGGAGCTTTTGATCAAGCCCCCAAAGGAAACACCAAAGGCCTATGCCGAGCATATCCTGGCCGAGGCGAAAAAGCATTCAAAATCGAGGGATGATATGAGCGTCATCGTTATAAAAGTTATAAAATGTTTTCCCTGAATAAAAAACTCCTATAGTTTTTTCGGTGCCACATCGGCACCGTTTTTTATTATCCTCATATAATATTACAAAAAGAAAAAACATAAAAAGAGGATATATATGAAGATCGTGGTTTATCGCTCGCCCAAAGTGTTGAGAAAAATACTTTATAAGCTTTTTGGAATGAAGGAGTCCTAATTTCAAACATTAGTTTACATTTATAGTAAAAACACCACTCAAGCAGATTTTGCCTGAGTGGTGCGATTTTTATTTTTTCTTATCGTTTTTGAAATATTGATAAAGGTAGCAGGGGAGCATGCCATTATAGAGCTTGCGCACCTTGTCTGCCCTTTTGCCGTAAAATTTTTCGAAGGAGGGGTGAGAGGTGATGATGTATACCTGCCAGGGAGAGAGCGATCTGAAATGCTCACCGATCTCGCGGTATAGCTGCTCTACTTGCCTTTCTGTACCCATTCTCTCGCCGTAGGGCGGATTTGTAACAATGGTTGCACGGCGCCCCTCGGCGGCAATTTTTCTTGCGTCCATGCGGAAGACCTTGATCACAGAATCAACTCCTGCGCCTCTTGCGTTTTTCTCGGTAAGAGCCACACAAGCAGGGTCGATGTCAGAGGCGTATACGCGGAAGTCATTTTCTATCTCGCCTTCAATTGCCTCCTCGCGGGCATCGCGCCAGATCTCTTTTCCAATGAAAGGGAATGCTTCTGCGGCAAAGTGCCTGTTCTTTCCGGGAGCGATGTTTTTCATCAGCATTGCCGCCTCAATAGCGATAGTTCCGCTGCCGCACATAGGGTCCCAGAGAAGCACGTTCTCGCGAGGGCGGGAGGTTGCCGCAATAGCGCAGGCAAGAGTCTCCCTAATAGGAGCGGCATTCGCCTCGCGGCGGTATCCTCGCTTGTGGAGAGCTGTACCCGAGGTGTCGATCATCAGAGTGCATTCATCGTTGAGAATGAAGAACTCGATTTGATATTTTACACCTTCTTCAGGAAAACGGGAGATACCGTATCTCTCGGTCATGGATGCTACCACTGCTCGCTTAACAATAGCCTGGCAGTCGGGGATAGAAAAAAGCTTTGACTTTATGGAATGTCCCTTTACGGGGAAGGTGTCGTTTTTGCCGATGAAATCGGGCCAAGGAAGCGCCTTCGTGCCCTCAAAAAGCTGATCAAAGGTCTCCGCCCTGAACGAGCCTACCTTGATAAATACTCTCTCCGCGTAGCGAAGAAAAATATTTGAAAGAGCCACTGCCTGCTCGTCGCCGAGGAAGGTCACTCTGCCGTCGATGGTGGATATCCTCTCGTAGCCGAGAGCCTCAATCTCCTCGCCGAGCAAATGCTCAAGGCCGAAAAGACAGGTTGCAACAAGTTGTAATTTCATGAGATTTATTCGTTTTCTCCGGGGATGTAATTTTCAAAAATAACGGTAGCAAATCCGTGCTCCAGCGCCGCCTTCTCCTCTTCAAGAGAACGAACAGTCCAAGCAATAGTTCTCGCGCCGAGAAGTCTTGCCAGCTTCAGCATAGGCATATAGTAATGGCTGTGCTTATAGGCGATAAAGGAAGGGTTGCATACGCGGTTGAGAAGTAGATTCTCAAGAGCAAAGTAAAGGGGCTTCTTGCACTCATCCTTCTTCGTGAAGTTCTGAGCGAGAAATCCACAGGCAATGTCAGGGAGCTTTGACGATGCATTCTTAACAGAGAGAGGATTGAAGGACTCTACAATGTACGGGCCGTCGTAACTAGCAAGCCTTTCGGCAGTCGCTGTGGAAACAGAGTTATCGCCCGTGTTTTCCTTAATCTCAACGAGAAGGGGAACCTTACCGTCCACAACCTCAAGAACCTCATCAAAGGTGGGAATACCGTCCTCGGTTCCACAAAGCTTAAATGTGGCAAGCTCCTCAGCGGTGAAATCGATAACCTTGCCCTCGCGGCCGCAAACACGGTCAAGGGTGTCATCGTGGAAGACCACAAGCTTACCGTCACCCGACAGTCTTACGTCAAGCTCAATGCCGAAGCCGTGATCTACAGCAGCCTTCATAGCAGAAATAGAGTTCTCTGCTCTCTCACCGTTGTGAAGACCTCTGTGAGCATATTTAACGTTAATAAAACCGTCAATATTTTTCTTTTTTCCCGGGAATATAAGGGCAATAAGAACAATAGCAACAAATGCAACAATCCCAAGCACCCAACCAAAAACTCCGCCCACAGATATAGCGGATATAGGTGAAATGTCAACTAAAGGTAACATTTTGACTCCTTTTTGTGTTTTATATCAAATTCCGAAATTTGGGAAGAAATCGGGGATTGACGTCAATCCCCGATGCTTTTATTTGTTAATTTGTCTAAAAATATTCAAGTGTGCATTTTGGATAGACAATTTCGAGGGAATTTTGAGGGAAGACGAGGCAAACCGAGCGACGAAGGCGAAGGTGTAGAAACCTACTCCGAGCCGACCGAGTCGATGGTTTAACAAAGTATTCACCAAAATTCACCGAAATTTTTAGTCTTCGCCGGATAATGCATCTTCCACCACACTCTTCGCATCAGGCTTGGAGTCGCCGTGTCTTACGAAGTACATAGTGATGAAGGAGCCGATTACGAAGATCGCGCCGAAGGGGAAGAATACGTATCTCATACCAAAGATATCGTAGAGGAAACCGGAAAGGATGGGAGCGCAGATCTGCGCAGCCATAGATGCGGTGTAGTAGTAACCAGTGTACTTACCAACCTCGCCGCCCTTTGCAAGCTCAACAACCATGGGGAAGGAGTTAACGTTAATGGTAGCCCAACCAATACCTGCGAGCATGAATACGGGATACATTACGAGAGGATTAACACCCTCGCCGATGAATGCGCCGATGATGAAAGCAGTAGCAAGCATTGTAATACCTGCAAGAATGGTTCTCTTTCTACCAAATTTGGAGGCGATCATACCAACGGGGATATAAGAAACGATAGCAGCAGCCTGAGCAACAATAAGTGTGAGACCGTAGTCAACACCAAGCTCGTTTACTGCGTATACGGAATACTTACTTGTGATAGAGTTGTAACCGATGTACCAGAGAGCAACCGATGCAAGAATAAGCATAAGCGACTTGAACTGTTCCTTGGAAAGACCGCCGTGCTTAACCATCTTGCCGTCCTTCTTTTCCGCGATAACCTTAACGTCGGGATTCTCCTGTGGAGCAGCCTTTTCTTCGTTAAGGCCAAGACGGATAGTCTCCGCCTCCATCTCCTCTGCCCAAGCCTTTTCCTTAACCGTTGTAAGGAATACTATAAGACCGGCAAGCATTACACCGCAAACCGCCATTACGTAGCCTGAGTAGGACATTGTAAGATTTTTACCTGTTGCAAAGATAGAGCCAAAAGCAAGAACGATGATACCGCCTGCAGTACCCATAAGGTTAATGATCGCATTACCCTTGGAACGGAGAGGCTTGATTGTTACGTCAGGCATAAGAGCAACCGCAGGAGAGCGGAAGGTAGCCATAGCGATAAGCACTACGAGAAGGGTAAGGAGGAATCCTACGAGAGGAAGGGGGTTAGAAATTGTAAGCTCAAGAGCAAGAGCCTTTGCCGCTTCCTGAAGAGCTGCCTTGTCTGCGCCCTCAAGAAGAGACTGAGCGAAGAGTTCGGGAGCCTCTGTCATAGCGAGAAGGCTGAGCTGATAATTGTCAACGTAGGTGAGGCCGATAAAGGCAACAACCGCCGCAATAGTACCGAAGAGGACGAAGGGAGTTCTCTTACCTATTTTGGTGTTCACCTTGTCGGAGAGGGCTCCGAAGATAGGAAGCATAAACACAGCGAGAATGTTATCAAGAGACATTACAACGCCGGATACGGACTGTGGAAGACCAAAGTGATTTGTCAGAGCGAGAGGTACGATCGCATCATAAGCCTGCCAGAATGCGCTGATAAGGAAGAATGCAAAACCTACCAGAATCGTTCTTTTGTAATTCAGTTTCATTTTGAAAGAATCCTTTCTTTTTTCTTTGTAAGCAATAAATTTCTGCTTATCCCCTATATTCTACCACAATTTCTTCAATTTGTCAAATAAAATATATACAAAGATTTTTGTATAGTTTGCATAAAAAAACAGCTTAATATGAGGAAATATGAAAAAACAAAAGAAGCCACCCCTCGGTTTTTACCACCGAAAGATAGCTTCTTAAATAAATCTTTGCGAAAGAATATTTCGTTTTGACCTTTTTGAATAGGGGAAATTCACTTATCCAAAACAGAGGATTCTAAACTCCGCACTTTTTTGATATAGGAAAATTTAGATAGAATTGCCGACCGGGGCGTACCCTAGTCGGCAATTGTTTTTTTGTTTGTAATAGGAGGACAGTTTTGAGATAAAAAAGCGTCGAATAACAAACTAAGCACTGTTTTAGGGATAGGGAAAATTTAGATAGAATTGGTGAATAGGGCGCGCCAGGCGTAGAAAAAACTACGTCAAGCGCCCTAGTCAGCAATTGTTTTGATTTTATTTGTAATAGGAGGACAGTTTTGAGATAGAAGCGTCGTTCTTCACACCGAAGCTGTAGAGACCTACAGCGAGCCTGTGGGAAAACGGCGGTTATAGCCAAAAATGTTCCCTATTACTCGAAGTGTGCGCCGCAGATAAAATTACCCTGATGTATACACTTTACAGGGCAAGCATCCTTACAGATGCCGCAACCGGTGCATTTATCGTAATCAATGGTCGCGAGGTTGTTTACTACCTTGATTGCGCCCTCGGGACAAACCTTCTCGCACTTGCCACAGGCGATACAGCCGTTTATACAAGCCTTACGTACCTGAGCGCCCTTGTTATGGCTGGAGCATTTAACTACAGTCTTAACGGTGTCGGGAATGAGAGAAATAATGTGGTTTGGACAGGTGCGAGCGCAAAGTCCGCATCCGATGCACTTTCTGGGGTCGATAGCGGCAACTCCGCGATCGGTAACGTAAATAGCATCTCTGGGGCAAACGGCAACGCAGTCACCGTAGCCAAGACAAGCGAAGGTACAATGTCTGTCGCCTGCAAACGCCATATTAGCGGCAACACAGGTCTTGGGACCAACGTACTCGTACTTTTTGTCCTCGGGATGGCAAGCGCCGTTACAAGCAACGTGAGCAACCATCTCAACTACGTCCTCGGCTTCGGTACCCATGATAGCGGCAAGGCGCTTTGCAACACCGTCACCACCCGCGGTACAGAGATTAGTCTTAGTAACCTTGCCCTCGCCGAGAGCCTTAGCATAGCCGTCACAGCCCGAGAATCCGCAAGCGCCGCAGTTAGCGCCGGGAAGCTCCTCACGAACTGCCGCAACAAGCTCGTTTTCCTTAACTCCGAAGAGAATGTTAGACACGGTAAGAAGCACCGCGCAAAGAATCGCGATAATCGCGAGAATAATTACTGGCATAAGAATAGGCATTTTCTTTCTCCTTTCTTATATTCCGAGAAGTCCGCCGATAACTCCGGAGAAGCCGAAGAAAGCAAGCGAAACGATGGACGCCGCAACAAGAGTAATGGGAAGTCCCTGCATAGCCTTGGGAGCGGGACAATTCTCGATTCTGGAGCGAACACCCGCAAAGAGAACCATTGCAAGAAGGAAGCCAAGACCAACACCTAAGGAGGCGATCATAGACTCAAGGAAGTTGTAGCCTGCGGTGATATTGTTGATAGCAACACCAAGAACCGCACAGTTAGTTGTGATAAGAGGAAGGTATACGCCAAGCGACTGATGAAGCGCAGGAATAAATTTCTTCAAAACAATCTCAACAAACTGAACAAGGGCTGCAATAACTAAAATGAAAACTATAGTTTGCAAATATGCATACTTTTCGCCAAGAACGTAGTATTGGATAGGCCAGGTAACCGCTGTAGCAACAAGCATTACGAAGGTTACAGCGATACCCATACCGCTGGCCTGGTCAAACTTCTTGGAAACGCCGAGGAAGGGGCAGATTCCAAGGAACTTCTGGAGAACGTAGTTGTTTACGAATACTCCCGAAAGAAGGATAAACAGTAAGCTCTTAAGCTCCATTATTCATTTGCCTCCTTTTCTGTGTTTTCAGTTTTTACTTCTGTGTCAGCTGTAATTTCAGCAGTTTCTACGCAGGAAACCTTACCGCAGAATGCCGCAGAGGGACAGCCCTCGCAGGAGAAGTTCTTTCTCTTTTCAGCGCCTGCCTTAGGACCGATCTTGTTAACGATAGCTATGAGGATACCGTAAACGAGGAAGCCGCCGGGAGCCTGAACGAGAAGAGGAATGTTATAATCCTTGAGGATGGGGAGAGAAATACCTGCAAAGCTTCCTGCGCCGAGAACCTCACGGATGGTTGCCATAGCAACGAGGGCGATAAGGAAGCCGATACCCATTCCGAGACCGTCAAGAGCAGAATCACCAACAGGATTCTTTCTTGCGAACATCTCTGCTCTGCCGAGAATGATACAGTTTACAACGATAAGAGCGAGGTAAACGCCCATAAGCTCGAAGAGGTCGGGTAAATAAGCCTGCATCAGCATCTGAACCGCGGTAACGAATGCCGCGATAACTACGATATAGCAAGGAATTCTTACTACGTCGGGAATGATCTTACGAAGAGCGGAGATAACCACGTTGGAGCAAACCAAAACTATGGTAGCCGCAATACCCATACAGAATGCGCTGATAACGCTGTTTGTAAGAGCGAGAGTAGGGCAAGTACCGAGAACCAACACAAGAACGGGGTTCTCCTTGATAAAGCCCTTTAACATAATGGAGAGTTTAGCATTATTTTTCATATACCTTTTCTCCTTTTCACAATAGTATAAGCAACAGCAAGGCCGATAATTACTACAACTGCGGCGATGCCTGCATAGCTCCAGCCTGTGATGTTTTCAACTCTCACAACGGGAGGAAGCTCGGGAACCTCAAATCCAAGAACCCTGAAGGCATCAAGAGCGGCGTTTCTTACCGCGGTAGAGGAATATGTTACGCCTGCAATAAGCTCAGC
The DNA here is from genome assembly GCA_045636465.1 of Eubacteriales bacterium. Classification (GTDB taxonomy): domain Bacteria; phylum Bacillota; class Clostridia; order Oscillospirales; family CAG-272; genus UBA1740. The sequence continues at coordinate 22,058 of JAZTXP010000047.1, read as the reverse complement.
GTCGAATACCTCTTGGGGGTTCTTGCCGCCGAAGCTCTCAAAGAAAGCATTGGTCTGATCAACGCCCTTGCTCTCGGGGTTATCGGTAATGGTTGCGCCGGTTACCTTACCCTCGTTATCAATACCGATGGTAAGAAGAATAGCGTTACCGGTATAGCCCTTTGCGGTGGAGAGAGTCACTACGTGACCGCCGCCGTTTTTATCTCTGTAAACGGTGGTTACGGTGGTGCCTGTAAGATCGTACTCCGCTGTTACGTCCTCGGGATCGATACCGGGCATAACCTTCTCAAGAGATTCTTTAATCGCCAGAGCCTTATCAGCCTCAATCTTAGCGGAGGTGATCATATTAACTCCTGCAAGAAGAACGGCAACTACAAGGCAAATTGCGCCGAGAACTAAAATCGGCTTCAAATCTTTTTTAGTGAATTTCATGCCTTTTTACCTCCTAACGCGTGGGGTGCAGTCCATTTCTCAATGTAGGGAGAAAGAATATTCATAAGAAGTATGGAGAAGGAAACGCCTTCGGGATAGCTTCCGTAGAATCTGATAAGAACGGTGATAATACCTGCGCCAACGCAGAAGAGCATCTTGCCCGATCTTGTGATGGGAGTGGTTACGTAGTCGGTAGCCATAAAGATAGCGCCGAGAAGAACGCCGCCCGCAAGAACGTGGTAAAGAGCAACCATAGGATCGCCTGTAATGATCATTGCGCCAAGGAATACGGTGCCGATGAACACAAGGGGAGTCTCAATGTGGATAACTCTACGTACTACGAGATAAACGAAGCCGATGAGAAGGGCGATAGCCGAAACCTCGCCGATAGCACCGCCATTTCTGCCGAGGAACATATCAAGAAGAGAAGGAAGACCTTCTACACTACCATTGTTAAGAGTTCCGAGAGGAGTTGCGGAGGTAACGAGTTCAGCGCCTGCCTTAACATCTGCCACTATGTTAGCGCCGCCGCCAACTGTACCTGCAAAACAGATAAGAAGGAAGATACGGCCGGTGATGGCGGGATTAGCAAAGTTTGTGCCAAGGCCGCCGAAGAGGCACTTAACAACGATGATTGCGAAAACAGAGCCTACAACGCACTGCCAGATAGGTGCCTGTGCGTGAAGGTTAAGACCCAGGAGAAGACCTGTTACAACGGCGGAAAGATCGCCTATAGTCTCTTCCTTTTTAACGATCTTGTTGAAAACAAACTCGGAAAGCACCGCAGATGCCACGCATACCGAGAGAACGAGAAGCGCTCTCCATCCAAAGAGGATGCAGCCTGCGATAGATGTGGGAAGAAGAGCGATAAGCACATCGAGCATAATTCTCGGTGTGGTATCGGCAGTTCTTATATGGGGAGAGGATGAAACTATGAGTCTCGTCATTTTGTAGCCTCCTTCTCTTTTGCTTCAAGCTCCTTCATTTTTGCCTGATAATCACGGAGATCTGCCTTAGCAAGTCTATTAGTCTCAACAAGAGGACGGCGGGAGGGACAAGCATAGGAGCAGCATCCGCACTCGATACAAAGATTGATCTTTGCGTCGGTAAGTCTTGCGCTTCTGTCAGCCCCGTCCTCAACCTTCATAGCCTTGGCATAAGCTGTGGGATTGAGTCCCATAGGACAAGCGGCAACGCATCTTCCACAGTGAACGCAGGGATAGCTCTTGGGAGCTACCGAATCTGCGCGGGAAAGAGCGATAATAGCGTTAGTATTTTTAAGAACGGGCTCAGAGTCGGTATAAACCGCAGTACCCATCATAGGGCCGCCGTAAAGAACCTTACCAACCTCGCCCTCGTATCCGCCGACAAACTCTATAAGATGAGAGATTCTCGTACCGATAGGAGCGATAACGTTCATGGGATTCTTGATAGCGGATCCGTCAACGGTAATGCACTTTTCAACAAGAGGCATACCTGTTTCGATGTATTTAGCGATGAATGCAAGGGATGTAACGTTAAGAACTATGCATCCTACGTCTGCAGGAAGACCTCCCTCGGGAACTACAAGGCCGGTTGTGTTGAAGATAAGCATCTTCTCTGCGCCCTGAGGATAGGTTGAGGGAAGAGCCTCTACTCTTATGTTAGAATAGTCCTTAAATACCTCGCGGAGCTTAGCGATACAGAGGGGCTTGTTTTCCTCGATACCGAATACAACCTCCTCAGCGGAGATATACTTCAGCATAAGATCAACGCCTGCCTTGATGTGATCTACGTCATCAAGCATGGTTCTGGTGTCGCTTGTGATATAAGGCTCGCACTCTGCGCCGTTCACCACGATTTTTTTGATAATTCCCTTTTTCTCGGCATCAAGCTTAACGGCTGTGGGGAAGCCCGCGCCGCCGAGACCTACAAGGCCCGAATTGCTTACTGCCGCTCTGAAATCATCAAAGCTTTCTACTGTTGGGGGTGTTATAGAGGGGTCAGGGGTCATTTCGCTGTCAGACTCAATAAGAATTGCCTGGCAGGATCTTCCGTTTGAAAGAAGATGGGGCTCGATTTTCTTTACCTTTCCTGACACAGAGGAGTAAACGGGAGAGCTTACGTAGCCCTGCGCTTCACCGATAAGAGTACCAACGTACACTGTGTCTCCAACCTTAACCACGGGGTTAGCGGGAGCACCAATGTGCTGTGACATAAGGATCTCAACCTCAGAGGGAGGAGTGACCTTAACGGCAGGCATCTCGGCGGTGTTTTTTCTGTGAGGAATGTGTAATTTTCCTAGCTTAAAAAACATCTTTATCACCTTTCCTTAAAAATAATAAACAAATATCACTGCCCAAAGCATAAAAAAACTGCATAGAGCAAATTATATTCTAACATAAATAATACCAAAAATCAACCTATATTTAATATTTTTATTTACTTCTTAGACTGTTTTGAACATTTTTTAACAAATATTTGGCAAAAAACTTAGTAAATTTCGAAAGTTATTTTTTTAACGATTTTTATTTCCGTTTTTTTGGGAAAATAATCGTATAAAATTTCAAAAAGCGGAAAAAGCTTCATAAAAAAAGAAAAAAATCCTACCGTGACAAGCAGGATTTTTAAAAGGTATAAAACCGGTTTTATCATTTTTTTCTTTTTCAGGACTTTCTAAAGAATAAAGCAATCAGCCTTTCGGATTTTCTTCGCGAAGGATTATCAGATAGCCATAGACCTTAATATCAGCATTGCTATAGAGAACACGACAGCGAAGATAGCAAGGATTATCGAGCCCAAGGTTATCTTATCAAAATAGCCAAGCTTTTTTCTTGACACAATAGCCATTACGATTCCGGCAATGCCAAAGGATATTCCCCACCAGCCGAAGTAGCAAAGTGCCATAGCTATAGCGCTTAACACAAGAGAGATGACAGACCAGAGCCTTGTGGGAGTCTTTCCATCCATAACCGTTCTGTAAACGTATTCCTCTTCATCCGGCGTAGTGTTATTATTATTGAATTCGTTCATATAAGCCACCTCCACGTACTTTTACTATAATTCTAACACATTTTGACAAAATAATCAATAGTTGATGGAAAATATTTATTTTTTCTTTTTGATAAAGGAAGATGCAGGCTTGCTTACCGTGGGTATTTTATCAGAGTGTTCAAAAATATAAAATACATTTTTTCTTAGTTTCTTTGTGAATATTTCTTTTTAGTTCCGATAATAATTATCTCAAAAAGCAATAAAAATGTATATTTTTTGTAAACCATACATTGCAAAAGCGAGGTAAAAATGGATAAAAACGAAAAGAAGCAGCTGCTAAAAAAACATCAAATCAAGAGTCCTATATTAAAAGATTTTCTCCTGGCATATCTTTTTGGAGGGGGAATTTGCGTTATAGGCGAGCTTATAAAATCAGGTCTTGTCGCCTTAGAAATCCCCCTGAAGGATGCAGGGGGACTGACCACTATTATAATGATTTTGATTGCTTCTGCACTTACGGGCATTGGAGTTTTTGACCGAATTGCAAAATATGCGGGAGCAGGAACTCTCGTTCCGGTAACCGGCTTTTCCAACGCGGTTACAAGTCAGGCAATGGATGCAAAAAGCGAGGGAATAATCCTCGGTGTAGGCGCAAAAATATTCACTGTAGCAGGACCGGTAATTCTATTTGGAATAACCTCTGGGGTCGTATACGGAGTCATTTATTTTCTCATAACCACCCTCATTGCAGGATAATAAAAAATATATGATAAAAGGAAAAAAATCGGTGAACAGAAAAATCGTTAAATTGGAAAATGAGATATATTTTCATTCATACGCAGCGGTAGGAGGCTACGAGGAGCTTCGCGGCCCTCTTGGAAAAAAATTTGATCATTGCGACGAAAGCAACAAATTTAGACAAAAGACCTGGGAGATGGCAGAGGCAGAGATGGCGCGCCTCGCTCTCAATTACGCTCTGACGAAAGGTGAGGTCGACCATAGTAGTTTAGATTTTTTAGTGGCAGGAGATCTGCAAAACCAATGCGTTGCCACGTCCATCGGCCTTTCTTCATTTTCTATCCCCTACCTTGGAATTTACGGCGCCTGCTCTACCTGCACCGAGGGACTTCTTATCAGCTCAATGCTAATGCAATCGAGTGAATTTTCATTAGCGGCGACGGTAACATCATCCCATAATTCTGCCGCGGAAAGACAGTTTCGCTCCCCTCTTGAATACGGCGGTCAAAGGACTACTACCGCTCAATGGACCGCCACCGCCGCAGGAGCGTTCATCCTTTCAAAAAAGAAATCAGAGGCAGCGATAACCGAGGTTATGATTGGAAAAATGGTCAGCGGAGAGACCACCGACGGAGCAAACATGGGCGGGGCGATGGCCTTTGCAGCAGCGGATACCATTATCGAATATAGCCGTCTTTCGGACGGCGATTTTGACCTCGTCGTAACGGGAGACCTAGGCAAGGTAGGCACAGATATTCTCCGCGAGATCCTGGACAAAGAGGATTCCACTCTCTCAAAAAAGCATATCGATTGCGGGCTTTTGCTCTATGATTTTAATATTCAGGATGCTCATAGCGGAGCATCGGGATGCGGCACAAGCGCCTCTGTTCTTGCGGCACATCTATTGCCAAAGGTAAGGTCGGGGGAGATAAAAAGTATGCTCTTCCTATCCACCGGTGCGCTGATGAATCCGTCAAGTGTTTTACAAAAAAATCCTATCTATGGAATAGCTCCATTAATAAAAATTCAGCACATTTGTTAATCTTTATTTACATTTATACACATTTTTTAATTAATTTACTATTATTCATAATAAAATTTATTTTTCAAAAAATACACATTTTTACATTAAAAAACATCAAGCAAAAAGCACTTATTTTATTACCGACAAAAAGAAGGAGACAAAAATGACTGCAAATTTATTTTTGGTTTTTCTTGCGGGAGGACTGCTTTCGGCTCTTGCCCAGCTTCTCATTGACCTGACAAAGCTCACCCCTGCAAAAATTTTAGTTTTATACGTCTGCCTCGGCGTACTTATCTTTGGCGTCGGACTTTACACGCCCCTTGAAGAAATATTCGGCACAGGAGTTTCCCTGCCTCTTATCGGCTTCGGCGCGAATATCGCCAGAGGAGTCAAGGAAGCCATCGATGAGAAGGGCGCGATAGGAATTTTGTCCGGTGGCCTTACCGCATCCTCGGCAGGCATAACCGCTGCCTTAGTCCTTGGACTTCTTGCATCCATCTTTTTCAAATCCTCCCAGAAAAAACTCTGATCCCACGGTTAGATAATTACAAAGATCGTTCTGAAAATAAAGTTTGTTCTAAAAATATTAATTGTAAAAAACATCAGCTTCTTGTGGAAATGTTGATAACTCTTTTTTTTCAAAAAAGTAACTTCACTTTCGCAAAGCGAAATTATACTCCTATGCGGAGCAATCTGCGGCATCCGTCCTGATGAGCAAGCTCCTCTATACAGATACTCTTTATTATCACGCCGTCGAAGACGGCATATCACGTTCACCTTTAGTGAACATATCACTACACCTTTATGGCGTAATATCACGCGACGAATGTCGCATAGACGCTCGCAATCTCGCTAATCCGTCGCCTGCTCCTTACACGTTTGCGGAGCAAACACACCTCGCCCTGCGTAAATTTTTCCCTGATTTTTATGCTTTTTCAGGGGAAAAAGCAGGGCAATTTTTGTGTAATTTGCCTATGTAAAAAATGTTAACTTTTTTTTACAATTTCTCTTGCTTTTTTTTATAAAATATGATATAATATATAAACTAAATAATATAGTGTTTTTTGGCTTCTTTTTTAATATTAAATGATGAGTCAAGAAAACAACTTTATGAAAGGATAAAGGATGGACGATTACAAAGAAATTTGCGACGCGGTGAAAGAAATCATACAAGTAAAGCTCAATAACCTAAAATCTGTATTTTATCTTTGGTTTAACGATATGTCTCTTACCTCCCTCACCGAGGATAAGGCGGTGTTCACCACCAAGACTATGCTTAAGAAAAAGGTTCTTTCAACCAAATACATAGAAATGATAACCGACTCCCTCACAGAGGTTATAGGCTTCCCAGTGGAGGTAAGTATTGAGGCCGACGTAGAGCCCGAGGAGCAGTCGCCTAAAAAAGACCCCGAATCCGAGCGCATCTTCTCCGATGATTCTCTGGAAAAGAGCGCGGAGCACGAGAAAAAGATTGAAAACCTTCTCTCCTCTACCGACTCTACGAAGCATTCTCTTTTGGACGATTACACCTTTGAGAACTTTATTGAGGGCTCGTCTAACAAATTTGCAAAGGCGGCCTGCTATGCGGTAGCAAAGGACCCCTGCGCCTACAACCCTCTGTTTATTTACGGTCATTCAGGCCTTGGTAAAACTCACCTTCTCTACGCCATAATGAACGAAATGAGAAAGAGCAACCCCGAGCTTAAGATCGTTTATAAGAAGAGCGAGACGTTTATCAACGAGCTTATCGGAGCTATCGGCTCGAACAGCACCGCCGCATTCAAGGATAAATACCGCTCGGCAGACGTTCTTCTTATTGACGATATCCAGTTTATCGCAGGTAAGGAATCTACCCAGGAGGAATTCTTCCACACCTTCTCTGCTCTCTACGAGGCAGAAAAGCAGATCATCCTCACCTCCGACCGTCCCCCTATAGAGATCAAGCCTCTTACAGACAGACTACGTACAAGATTCGAAGGTGGTCTGCTTGCAGACGTTCAGCCACCGAGCTTCGAGCTTCGTACCGCGATCATTCGCCAGAAGGCAGATGCTATGGGACTTACCATTACGAACGAGATAGTGGATTATATGGCAGAGCGCCTCAATAATAACATCAGACAGATCGAGGGCGTTCTCAAGCGTCTTTACGCCATCTCATCTCTCTCGGGCGAGGAGATCACCAGGGATAAAATAAATCAGATCATCTCAATAGTAGATCCCGGTAACATTCCTACCGATGCTATGATTGAGAGAATCATCTCTGTTGTAACCAAAAAGTACGGCATTACTCCCGATGACGTTAAGTCGAGAAAGAGGACCGACAATATTGCAAACGCGCGACATATCTGCATTTATATTATAAGACAACTCACCGAGCTTTCTCTCAGCGATATAGGAAAGATATTCTCCCGCGACCATTCAACAGCTATCTCCTCTATCGAAAAGGTTAACATTAATATAAAGACTGTCCGTAACTACGAAACAGACCTTAACCGTCTTATCAAGGAGATTAAGGATATATAAAAATTTCAACAATCGGCTGTTGAAATGTGGAAAACTTCTGGTTGAAAAGACGTTCTAAAATTGTTGATAAATTGAGGATAATTTATGCCTTTTTCTATCCACAGAAAACACTCAATGCTTTTGTTGAGAATTTCAGGTGAAAATCCCAGGTGTGACAAAGGATTTTAGACTTTTCAACATTTTCCACACCCCCTACTACCACTACTTCTACCCAATATATACTTATTTCTTTCTACGCTGCGCCGAGGTTTTTGCCTCTTCGAGGCCCTCGTCTTGCGAAAAGATAAACAAGAGGTTAAGAAACTGAAGACTGAGGTCTTTCGGATTTACGAAAAACTTTCATAAAAAAAGAAAACTGCAATCTTCAAAAAAGAAAAAACTCCGTTTTCGCGCAGTGCGAAAAAATATGACTTTACGCGCGCATATCGCGTGCGAGAAGCACAGGCACAGAACTAAAAATAAAAGGAATATAAAAAATGAAATTCACTGTAGAAAAATCAGTTTTGATGAACAGGCTTACTCCCGCAATGGGAACGGTGTCCAACAAAAACACCATTACCTCCATCGAGGGCGTTCTTATTGAAACTCTTGACGGCGACAAGGTGAGGATATCTACCTATGATATGAACAAGGGTGTAAGATCTACCTTCGATGCTGTTTCGGTTGAGAGAGACGGCAAGTTTATTCTCAATGCTCAAAGACTTTATCAGACCATCCGCGTTCTCCCCGAGGACGAGGTGACCATCGAAGTAAACGATAAGCTTAACTGTACCATTACCTCGGGTAAGGCGTCCTTCTCCATGTTCGCTATGAAGGGCGAGGACTTCCCTAACCTTCCCGATCTTATAACCGACCGCGGCTTCTCTGTTTCAGCAGAAAACGTAAAGAGGATGATCAGCAAGGTTGCCCACTCGGTTGCAGATCAGGATAACAGACCTATGCTTTGCGGAGCGTTCTTCAAGATATCCGAAAACAAGCTTGAGGTAGTTTCCTGCGACAGCTATACCCTTTCCATCTGCTCGCTTAACTGCAGCATTGAGTCCATCGGCAACGATGCGCCAAACTACTCCTTCATTATTCCCGGACACGCGCTGGGAGAGCTTTCAAAGAACCTTTCCGGTTACATAGACTCCGCCAAGGTAGAGGGGGACGATACCGTTAAGTTCTATCTTTCCAGAAAGCACGCTATTGTGAGACACGGCGACAACGTTTTCTTCACCCGTACCATCGACAGCGAATATATCGATTACAGAAGAATCACTCCCAAGGATAACGATATTTTAGTAACCCTTGACAGAGAAAGCTTCCTCGACGGTCTTGAGAGAGCGAACATCATTGCAGAAGAAAAGATTCAGGGAAGCGGAAGAAGCTACGTTAAGCTTGGCGTCGAGGATCAGTTCCTCGCTATCACATCTACCTCTGTTAACGGTAAGGTGTTTGACGAGCTTGATTGCGTTCACGAGGGAAATGATATTACCATCGGCTTCAACTGCCGTTATCTCATCAACAGCGTTAAGGCTGCCGAGGGCGAAAATATCAAGATCACCCTTAAGAGCCCCACTACCGCTATTACCATCGAGCCCGCGGAGATCGATGAAGAATTCTCTTACTACTACATGATTCTTCCTGTAAGAATGAACGAGCAGATATAAATGATTATAAAAAGATTCAGGGCGAGGAGCTTTCGTAATATCGATAGCTGCGACATTGAATTCCACCCGGGCGTGAATCTGCTTCACGGCAGAAACGCCCAGGGGAAAACCAACGCCATGGAGGGAATTTATTTCTTCTCCAGAGGAAAATCCTTCAGAGGCAGAGACGACTCGGAGCTTATGAGAATGGGAAGCGAGGGCTTCCGCATTGCCATTGAGTACGAGGATGCCTGCGGAGAGCAGAGCCTTGAATACGCCCACTACGGCAAGGAAAGGCAAAGAAAGAAAAACGGCTATAAAATAAGCCGCGTTTCCGAAATGATAGGTTCCTTTAGAGCAGTTCTCTTCTACCCCGACAATCTGGGTCTTGTAAAGGACGGCCCCGAGGAAAGGCGCGCCTTCATAAACGTGGCGGCGGCATCGGCTTACCCATCTTACGTAAAGTATTACGCGGATTATAAGAAGGCACTGGAAAACCGAAACTGCGTTCTGAAGCTTGCGTCCAAGGGCTACTACTATGACGAGGGCGAGCTTTATTCCTGGTCGGCATCCATGGCTGAATATGCCTCGTATATTTATGAGGCAAGGTATGCGTATCTTGAAAAGCTCAGTGTGTACGCGAGGAAAATACTCCTTGAAATATCCGAGGGCAAGGAAGAGCTTACCCTTGAATATAAGAGCGATATACCGGCGGTGCTTTCCGACAGAGAGGCTGTAAAGAATGAATATTTAAGGCTCTTCACCGAGAATATTGGACGTGAGATCGCGGCGGGAACAAGCCTTTTTGGCCCTCATCGTGATGATATCGAGATAAAGATTGGAGAGGTAAGCGCAAGAAGCTTTGCATCTCAGGGGCAGCAAAGGTCTATAGTTCTTGCCTTGAAGCTCGGCGAGGGCGAGGTCTGCCGCGACATCACCGGGGAATATCCCGTATTCCTCTTCGACGACGTATTATCAGAGCTTGATGAGGTGCGACGTGAATACGTTCTTCGTGGCGGAGAAAAAAGGCAGATAATAATAACCTCCTGCGAGAGCGATGAATACTCAAAATACGCCGATCGAGAAATTGATGTATCTGACGGAAAATACAAAATTATATATTAATTGTAAATAAATATTGACAAAATCGGTATTTTATGATATAATGAGGTACAAGTATGTATCTACATATTGGAAACAGAAAGACGGTTAAGAAAAAAGATATCATAGGAATTTTCGATCTTGACAGCGCCACTGTCTCCAGGGTTACCAAGGATTTTATCAACCGAAAGGAAAGGGAAGGAAATATTGAGTATGATTACTCAGATCTACCCCGCTCCTTCGTGGTGGTTGACGGTGAACCCTGCAAGATATTCCTCTCAAGGATCTCACCTCAGGGACTTAAGCTGAGGATAAGTGAGGGATACGAATCCCCGGAGATCGGCGAGGAGTAATGATAACAAAATAAAAGCCCGGAATACGGAGCTTATAAGATAAAGGCGACCGCCCGGTTCGCCAAGAGCGCAAAGGAATGCGCAAATTAAAAACACCATCGGAGGCGTCTCCGAGGGAAAGGGACAGCAAATACAAATATGGAAGAAAATAAGATAGAAACTGCCAAGGGCTACGACGACAGTCAAATACAGGTTCTTGAGGGCCTTGAGGCAGTAAGAAGACGCCCGGGTATGTACATAGGCACCACATCTATCAAGGGACTCCACCATCTCGTTTACGAGATTGTAGACAACTCTATTGACGAGGCTCTTGCGGGAGAATGTGACTGTATCAAAATAGTTCTCTGGCCCGATAACAGCGTATCGGTAGAGGATGACGGACGAGGAATCCCCTCGGGTATGAACGAGAAGCTGGGGCTTCCCACTCTCGAGGTAGTATATACCGTTCTTCACGCCGGCGGTAAGTTTGGCGGCGAGGGATATAAGATAGCAGGCGGCCTTCACGGCGTTGGCGCATCGGTAGTAAATGCGCTCTCCGAATGGGTGGAGGTAGAAAACTGCCGCGACGGAAAGAAATATTCCGAGAGATTTGAAAGAGGTGCTGTAGCAAGACCCTTCAAGTGCGAGGGGGATTCAGAGGGCAGACACGGTCTTTACGTAAGATTCAAGCCCGACCCCACCATCTTTGAAGAAACAGTATTCGAGTATGAAACAATACTCACCAGAATGAGAGAGCAATCCTTCCTTAACGCAGGCGTTAAGATAATCCTTGAGGACAGACGCGACGAGGAGGTAAGAGAGGATGTACTTCACTACGAGGGCGGTATAGTTTCCTTTGTAGAGTTCCTCAATAATGAAAAGCGCGGCACTCCCATTCATAACAACGTAATTTATATGAAGGGCGAGAGAAACGGCTCGATAGCAGAGGTCGCTATGCAGTATAACGACAGCTACAACGAGACCATAATCTCCTTCGCTAACAATATGTCCACCATAGAAGGTGGTACACACGAAACAGGCTTTAAGGCAGCGCTCACAAGAGCGATCAACGATTATGCAAGAAAGACCGGCGTCATCAAGGGCGATGACAAGGGACTCTCGGGCGAGGACGTGCGCGAGGGCTTGGTTGCCATTATCTCGGTTAAACTCACCGACGCTCAGTTCGAGAGCCAGACTAAGGCGAAGCTTGGTAACAGTGAGATCAGAACTCTCGTTGACTCCATCGTTTACGGCAAGCTGGTTGAATTCTTTGAGGAGAATCCCTCCACAGGTAAGATAATCCTCGAGAAGGCTATGGCTGCAAGCCGCGCCCGCGAGGCGGCAAGAAAGGCAAGAGAGCTTACAAGACGTAAGAACGTTCTTGAGGTTTCTACTCTTCCCGGTAAGCTGGCCGACTGTAATGAAAAGGAAGCAAGACTCACAGAGGTTTACCTTGTAGAGGGAGATTCTGCGGGCGGATCTGCAAAGAACTGCCGTGACAGCCGCTTCCAGGCCATTCTTCCCCTCCGCGGTAAGGTTCTTAATGTAGAAAAATCAAGACTTGATAAGGTTTATTCCAACGCTTCCCTTATTCCTATTATCCAGGCTCTGGGATGCGGTATCGGAGACGACTTTGATATTGCAAAGCTCCGCTACGGAAAAATCATCATTATGGCCGATGCCGACGTTGACGGATCCCACATCAGAGTCCTTCTTCTCACATTCTTCTTTAGACACATGCGTCCCCTCATAGAGCTTGGACACGTTTATCTGGCTCAGCCCCCTCTCTACAAGGTGCATAAGGGCAAGCAGCTCCGCTATGCTTTCTCCGAGGAGGAAAAGGACAGATACGTTGAGGAGCTTGGCGGCAAGGGCGTTGAGTCCGAGAGATATAAGGGTCTTGGTGAGATGGATGCTGATCAGCTTTGGGAGACCACTATGGACCCCGAGCGTAGAACGCTTCTCAAAGTAACCATCGACGATGCTATCGCCTGCGACGAGATATTCTCCATTCTTATGGGAGATATGGTTGAGCCTCGCCGTGAATTTATCACGAAGAATGCAAAGTTCGTGCAGAACCTTGATATCTGATAAAAGTAAAAAAATACTTAGTTTGATAACTAAAGTTTACAATATATAAAATAAGGATAGGTTTTTTACAAAAGAATCGATTCCGGAAGGAAAATAAATTTAGCAATGGAACACAATTATAAAAGTTCAGACATAGAGTTTCCTAACCAGCGAATAGTTGACAGGGAAATGGGCAGAGAGGTAAGAGGCGCGTTCCTTGAATATTCAATGAGCGTAATCACCTCCAGAGCTCTCCCTGACGTTCGCGACGGTATGAAGCCCGGTCAGAGAAGAATCCTCTACGCTATGTATGAGGATAATCTCACCCACGATAAGCCCTTCAGAAAGTCCGCTACCACAGTTGGTAACGTGCTTGGCCGCTACCATCCCCACGGTGACTCGGCGGTATATGAGGCGATGGTAAGAATGGCTCAGGACTTCTCGCTTCGCTACCCCCTTGTTGAGGGTCACGGAAACTTCGGTAACGTTGACGGTGACGGCGCTGCTGCTTACCGTTACACCGAGGCGAGAATGAGCAGAATCGCCAATTATATGATGAGCGATATCGAGAAAAACGTGGTACCCATGACGAGGAACTTCGACAATACGAGAGATGAGCCCACAGTTCTTCCCTCGAGATTCCCTAACCTCCTTGTGAACGGATCGGTAGGTATCGCGGTTGGTATGGCTACCAACATTCCCCCTCACAACTTAACTGAGGTTATTGAAGGAACAGTCTACCGTATGGAAAATCCCGAATGTACGGTGGATGAGCTGATGGAATACATCAAGGGTCCCGACTTCCCCACCGCCGCTATAATCTACGGCTCAAGAGGAATAAGAGAAGCCTACGAGACGGGCAAGGGTAAGGTTTACGTAAGAGCAAAATCCAACATCGAGGAGGATCACAGAAGAATAATCTTCACCGAGATCCCCTATATGGTAAATAAGTCCATGCTTATTGAGAGCATGGCAAACCTGGTAAAAGAAAAGAAAATCGAAGGCATCACCGCGCTCCGCGACGAATCGGGCAGAGGCGGTATGAGAATTGTGGTTGAATATCGCAGGGATGCAAACCCCGAGGTAATTCTCAATCAGCTCTACAAGTATTCACAGCTACAAAGCACTTGTTCGGTGAATATGCTGGTAATTGACGGTGGCGAGCCAAAAACTCTTTCTTTGCCAACTATACTTGACAAATATATTGAATTTCAGAAGAGTGTTATTACAAACAGAGTTAAGTTTGATCTTGATAAAGCTGTTCGCGAAATGCACATACTTGAAGGCTACAAGATCGCCATCGACAATATCGACGAGGTGATCCACATCATCAAAACAAGCGAATCTATACCTAACGCAAAGGAAAGACTTATCGAAAGATTTGCTCTTACCGAGGCACAGGCACAGGCTATCGTAGAGATGACTCTCGGTAAGCTTTCAGGACTTGAGAGACAGAAGGTTGAGGATAGGCTTGCTAAGCTTGCGACTCTTGTTGAAGAATACAGAGCCATTCTTGCAGATGAATCCAAGGTTTGCGAGATCATCAAAAATGAGCTTACCGAAATCAAAAATAAGTTTGGAGATAAGAGAAGAACCGAGCTTTGCGAGGCTACCGAGGAGATCGACCTCGAGGATCTTATCGAAAGACACACCTGCGTGATCACCGTATCACATACCGGCTACATAAAGCGCCAGAGAGCAGACGTATATTCTGCGCAGAACAGAGGCGGTAAGGGCATCAAGGGTATGGAGACCAAAGAGGACGACTACGTCGAGGACGTTATCGTTACCAACAGCCATTCCAGACTTATGTTCTTCACCAACAAGGGTAGAGTTTACGCCCAGAAGGCATACAGAATCCCCGAGGCGGGCAGAACTGCCAAGGGTACGAACCTTGTAAATATCATCGACCTTACAGAGGGCGAATACGTAACCGCTATTATTCCTATTGTTGAATTCGTTGACGGTGAATACCTCACCATGGTAACCAAGAATGGTATCATCAAGAGAACCTTCTTAAAGGAATTCGAGTACCAGAGAAGAAGCGGTAAGATCGCTATAACTCTCGACGAGGGCGACGAGCTGATCTTTGTTCGCCACACCAAAGGCGGCGAGGGACTTATCCTTGCTACAAGAGAGGGTCTCGCGGTAAGATTCGATGAGGAAAACGTAAGATGTATGGGACGTAACGCAAGAGGTGTTAAGGGTATCACCCTCGGCGAGGGCGACTACGTAGTAGGCGTTTGCGTTGTAGATCCCGAAAGAACGCTTCTTACCATTACCGACAACGGCATAGGAAAGAGAACTCCCTTCGATGACTTCAGAGAGATGAAGCACAGAGGCGGCCACGGCGTTACTTGCCAGAAGATCAATGAAAGGACAGGTAAGCTGGCGGCGATCATTTCGGTACTTCCCGACGATGATATTATGCTTATCACAAACGAAGGAATTATCATACGTACATCGGTTTCCTCTATCAACGTTCATTCAAGAACCGCTACCGGCGTTATCATCATGCGTCTTGCTGAGGGAGCAACCATCAATAACGTTGCAAGACTCGAAAAGGACGAGGAGATAGAAAAGGCAAGCGAGGCGGCGGAGGAGGAGATGAAAAATCATCCCATCTTAAGCGACAGCGAGCCTGTGGAGGACTCCGAGGATGAGGTTGCAGATGTGACCGAAGAGAATTCGGTAGATGAAGCCGTAGAGGACGTATCCGAGGAATAAATGCCGCGCCTAAAAAACGGCAAACAAAAAAGATTTATTAAAACAAAAAATAAAAATAAAAATAAAAACTAATTTTTAAATCCGCAAAAAGCGGTAAGGAGGATTAACATGACATTCAGGGAAAAACTCGTTATACTCAGAAAGATCAAGGGTATCACACAGGAAGAATTTGCTTGCGCAGTAGGCGTTTCCAGACAGGCAGTTTACAAGTGGGAATCCGGTCAGTCTTATCCCGAAGTACCGAAGCTTCTTGAGATGAAGCTTCTCTTCACCATCAGCATTGACGATCTTCTCGATGATAGCTTTGATATTGAGCTTCCTAAGAAGAAGAGAAAGAAGAGAACTCCCAAGGTTCAGCCCGAGGCTCAGGCTGAGGCAGTAGTAACAGAGGCACCCAAGGCTGAAGCAGCTCCCGCTCCTGTAGCTGAGGCTCCTAAGGCTAAGAAGGCAGCTCCCAAGAAGGCAGAGCCCACTCCCGTAGCAGCACCCGCACCTGCACCTGTAGTTGAAGCTCCCAAGGCTGAGGCACCCAAGGAAGAGCCTAAGAAGGCAGCTAAGAAGCCTGCTGCTCCCAAGGCTGCTCCTAAGACAGATCTTAAGGATGATCTCAAATTCAAATCCGAACTTCTCAGAAAACTCTTCAGCAAAAAATAATCAACTGAACACAAAAAACAAATGATTTTGTAAACTAGGATTTACAAATCGGATATAAAAGCCCTGGTTTTTGATACGAGAATTGTTTGTCAAAAATCAGGGTTTTTATAAGTTAATAAAAATGGAATATTTTTATCCCTCGTCGTCTATAATGATCATAGTATGTCAGTAAGGTAATAAAATCTTTCTGATGCTGAAGATTGTCATTACAATGCTATAAAAGATACAGGAGACGGGAAAATGAGGGGATATCAAAGAAAAGTAATTCATATAAAAAAAACGGGTAGCTATCTGTTTGACGAGGCGTATTTTGTCTTGAGTCGGGATGGTGAGGATCTTCGCTTAGGCGAGGATGATATGGTGACAGAGGCTAACCGCATAATCAATGACAAAAGCTATGCAAGAATAAAATACGGGCCGCTCCATCGCTATAAAAGGCAGATGATATCACTTCTTGCAGGTGTAATTTTAGGTGCGGCAATATCCTTTTTAATACTACGATTCACATAAAATAGAAAATAATTTTAGGAAAATAAATATGAAAAATAACAAGACAACAAAGGAGAGAGGCTCAAAGCTTCGCATAATCTCCCTTGGCGGACTTGCGGAAATCGGAAAGAATATGACCGTTTTCGAGTACGGCGACGATATGGTCGTTATCGACGCGGGAATGGGCTTTCCCGATGATGAGATGCTTGGTGTCGACCTGGTAATACCCGACATCAGCTATCTGGTCAAAAATGCAGACAAGATCCGCGGAATACTTATTACTCACGGGCACGAGGACCATATAGGAGCTATACCCTACGTCCTCTCCCAGATAAACGTTCCTATCTACGGAACACGCCTTTCTCTCGGCATCATCGAAGGAAAGCTTGACGAAAATCCCCCGCCCTTCGAGCCCGAGCTTTACACGGTTGAGGCGGGAGACGTTATCAATCTCGGCGTTTTCAAGGCTGAGTTCGTTCACGTAAATCACTCTATCGCAGACGCCTCCGCTATCTCGCTGAAAACCCCTATGGGAACTATCTTCCATACGGGAGACTTCAAACTGGATGTATCCCCTATCGACGGGAAAATGATGGATATCGCCAGAATCGGAGAGATAGGCAAGGCGGGCGTTACTATGCTTCTTTGCGAGTCCACAAACGCGGAGCGCGGCGGCTTCACCCCCTCGGAGAGAGCGGTAGGCTTTTCCCTTGACCGAATATTCAATCAGTACGAGGGGCACAGGCTTATAGTAGCCACCTTCTCATCAAATATACATCGCGTACAGCAGATCATAAACGCCTCGGCGGCTCATGGCCGTAAAGTCGCCGTTCTGGGCAGAAGCATGGTGAACGTTATCGGCGCGGCGGCAGAGCTGGGATATATGGATCTTGGCGAGGGCGTGCTGATCGACATTGCCGACATAAAGAGATATCGCCCCGAGGAGCTGACGCTCATCACAACGGGCAGCCAGGGCGAGCCTATGAGCGCACTTTACAGAATTGCCTTCGACGGCCACGATAAGGTTAAGATCACGCCCAATGACGTGGTTGTTCTCTCCTCATCGGCTATCCCCGGAAACGAAAAGCTTATCGGCAAGATCATCAACGCGCTGGTTAAAAACGGCGTTAAGGTGGTACACGACTCCGCAGAGGAGATCCACGTATCGGGACACGCCTGCCGCGAGGAATTGAAGCTTATGATGGCGCTGACAAAGCCCAAGTATTTTATGCCCATCCACGGCGAGTATAGGCACCTATATGCTAATAAAGAAATAGCGGAATTTATGGGAATTCCCTCGGAGAATATTTTTATCTCCGACGTGGGCAGAGTTATCGAGCTTGACCGCAAGGGCGCGAGATTTGCAGGTGAGGTTACCGCAGGCAACGTGCTTGTTGACGGCTCAGGCGTAGGCGATATAGGAAGCGTTGTTCTCCGAGACAGAAAGCACCTCTCCGAGGACGGACTTGTGGTTGTGGTTGCTACCGCGGATCTTCATGACAGATACATCGTTTCCGGCCCCGATATCGTTTCCCGAGGCTTCGTTTACGTCAAGGAATCAGAGGAGCTTATGGCGAGAGCAAAGAAGGTTGCGGAGTCGGCTCTGGAGAAGGCTATATCCAAGGGCGGCAGAGATTTTGCCGCTATCAAGAATGCCGTCAGAGATGACCTGACCAAGTTCTTCTTCAAGGAAACCAAGCGCAAGCCAATGATACTTACCATAATTATGGGAACTTAAAATATCAAAAAAAGAAACTCCGTCTATTAGAAATAGGCGGAGTTAAACAGTAAAAGTATAGATTTTGACAATAAATATTTACTTTTTGATGGTAAAGTAATATGAAAAACAAAAATACACAAAAAATATACTCATATATTTTGAATAAAAATGTCGATAACAAAATGTTGCTTTTTGAAAATGTAAAAAGTGAATATGACGAAAAATCGGCAGAGATTCTTTTTAGCCTTGACGGCTATATAGCAGCCTCGGGAAAGAGTAATAAGGAAGAGCGCACCCTTACTGCTGCCCTGCTCTTAAAGTCGCTAAGTCATCTCAGCTCGCAGGAGAGTATCACACCCCCTGCCGCCCTGAAAAAGGATGAACATTGCAAGCCTTATTTTGAATCAAGTAACCTAAAATTAAGCATATCCCATAATGAGGATTTTGTTGCCATCGCCTACGCCAAGGGCACAGATATCGGTATCGATATAGAAGGCGAGATTCCTCTCGAAAAGACAGAAAAGCTATCGAAAAGATTCCCTGCCATAGCCACACTTATTTCAGAAAAAAGCGACGAGGCGACCGAAGGAGACACAAAAATTTGCCTCTTTGAAATGCTTGAGGGCGGCAGATTTGAGCCCTTGTCCCTCATTCCCGCTGACGACTCCTTCACCGCAAAATGGACCGCCGCCGAAGCCTTAATGAAATGCGACGGCAGAGGCTTCTCCGCCTTCGGCGAGTTTGAAGGTCTGAATAAAAATATGAATGTCTTCTGTTTTTGTCTGCCATTTGAAAATAAGAAAACATATATTTCATTAGCAGAAAAATATGATTAAGAAAGAAAAGAACGGATTTTTCCTGTATATAAAGCAGGTTAATTTCCGTTCTTTTTTGTTATGTTTTTTTATTTTTGCTATGCAAAGTTTTCCTCGTTGCCAATAACACCGTTGTTGATGAGAAAATCATCAAAGGAGATCATAAATCTGATAAAGTCGCTGATGGCTACTGCAATGTTGAGGTTGTTCTCGCATTCCATCGTAAGGATGCCATTAACAGGCTTTACGGCAAAGTAGGAGTCTTTGTTCCATTTCTTGTAGATACGATAATAAAACTCCAGGGTATCGTTGCCTCTGTCGGAGAAAATGTCCTCGGGATGAGTTATGATGTACTTATCCTTTAGCTGCTCTATTCTGAGCGAGACCAGAGTTCCCGAGGTGTTTATAACCACGGGAAATTCGATCTCAAAATATCCGTTCCGCTCCTTCGGGGAGAAATCCTCAAAGAGGCGTTTTTTTATGTCCTGCATTGTTTATTCACCGAAAAGCGAGATCAGACCTCTTCGAGGAAGTCACTGCCGCAGATGAGCTTAAGAAGCTCGTCAAGATCCTCGTTATCCTCGTAGGAAAGAGTGATGGTCTTCTTTCTTCCCTTCTCCTCGATCTTTACGCGTCTGCCGAGGTGAGACTGCACGCGAAGCTCAAGCTCGCGGAAGTAATCCACGATGGGAAGGGGCTTTTCTATGGCCTCTTTTTTAGGCTTGTTGATGCGCTTTACTTCTTCTTCAAGCTGACGAACAGAGAGACCAAACTCAACTGTGCGCTCGGCAAGAAGTATCATATCGTCGCGGTTCTTACAGCCGAGAAGAGTTCTTGCATGGCCTGCGGAGAGGTCGCCGGATGCAACGAGAGGAAGGATCACGTCAGGGAGATCGAGAAGGCGGAGAGTGTTGGTGATGGCACTGCGGCTCTTACCAACCTTGAGGGATATCTCCTCCTGAGTCATATCATACTCAGTAGCCAGGGCTCTGTAGCCGAGAGCCTCTTCGATGGGGTTGAGATCCTCTCTCTGCACGTTTTCGATAAGTGCGATCTCCGCAACCTTCTTATCGTCGCGCTCCATAATAATTGCGGGAATCTCGGTGAGTCCTGCGAGCTTTGATGCTCTGAAGCGGCGCTCGCCCGCAATAATCTGATATCTGCCGTCGCCGTACTCGCGAACAAGGATGGGCTGAAGCAGTCCGTTCTCTGCAATAGAAGCGGCAAGCTGCTCGAGAGTTTCTTTATCAAAGTGTTTTCTGGGCTGGTCACCCTTTGGGTCAATCTGGGAGAGCTTTAAGTTTGAAACCAGGTTTTCATTCTTCTCTATTTCCTCGTTAAGAGCATTGTCGAGAAAGATAGCATTAAGGCCTCTGCCAAGGCCGGCATTTTTCTTTTTTGCCATTGTAACTCCTTTTGCCGCAAATGCGGCTGTATGTATTTTTTATAATTTTATATATAAAATGTAAATAATTGTTTGCTAATTCAAACAAAATAGACTTTGATTTTGTTGTTTTGCGAAATTTTGTCGTAAAAATAACATGTGTTATTAAAAAAATCAAGAACCCGATTTATACATCTTTGATATAAACTCCATCGGCTTTGTGGTCATCTCCACCCAAGCGGGATAGAAGCCACACTTGATGGCGTTTCTCACCGATTTTATATTGCACCAAGCGGCGCAATAAAATGGAACCTTGCCGCGATTTAATATCTCTATTGCCAGGCGCGAGGTCAGCGCCGAGGCTACGCCCTGCCTTCTATACTCGGGCAAAACGTCAATGCCTATCTGCCACATCGTGTCACAGTCGGCAGAGCATCCCGCAAGGCCGATGAGCTTGTCGCCGTTGTATGCGCCCACGGCAAGCACGTCAAGGTGGCTTCTTTTCTCGCAGAGGGCGTTGCTCCATTCCGGCTTATATAGATTGGAAAAATCTTCTTTTTCAAGGATACGCATCTCGTATTTACAGTCGATGGGCTTGAGCCTTTCAAGATCGGGGAGAAAATACTCCGCCATAAAGCAGATGCGCTGACCATGAGGCAGGAGAGAATCATCCAAAAGGTGTATGGACGGTGTCTCAAAGGCGTGAGCCACGTCGGTGTGCTGAAGATACTTCTCTGCTATCTCCCAAAGCTCGGGCGCGGTGGATGCCACCACGTTATTTCCGTAGGAGACCATCTGGCAGGAGAACGGGAGTGTGAGATACTTTCTGGCGCGAGGCGAGTCCTTCGACTCTACGAAAACGTTTTCGCGTTTGAGAAAGTCCTCCGGATTGCAGCAAAGATCCTCCGCCGATTGCTCCATGGCTATTTTTATTATTTTCTCATTAGTCCACATATTTTTTGTCAGTGTGTTTTTATCCGTATTTCTTATATTCGATATCTTTTTTTGTACTTTGATATAGACCGATGTTGAAAGAGGCTTGTACACCGTTTTTTTTGCCCTACAGAGGCTTTTTTACGCTTACAAAGGTTTACGGTGAATAAAAAAAACACTTCGTAGCGAAAATAAGGCTTTTTGAGCGATTTAAGTCAGGTGGGAAGTCCAAGGTTTTTAAAAAGTCTAAAAAGGATGCTTTTAAGGGGAGATCCTTCTTTTACCGTTAAAAAAATCAGAATTTCACAGTCTCTGTGGGGCCACCAAAGTAAGAAAAGGTGGCGGTGGCGTTCTGTATATAGAGAACCTGAGTGTTGCCGTCGTTTTCATCGTACATTCCGCGGAGATTGGGATATGCATCCAGCATGGATTTTTTCGCCTCAAAGCGATCGTCCTCGATGAGCTCACAGGCGATTCTCACCCATGCGCCGTCGGTGAATGCGCAGATTTCC
>JAZTXP010000046.1:0-37089 GCA_045636465.1 Eubacteriales bacterium | reverse complement strand
CGTTACCGGGCTTGATATCTGCGTTTGCGCCGGAAGCAACTACGTCGCCGTCTGTAAGACCTACGGGAGCGATGATGTAGCTCTTCTTACCAGCCTCGTTCTCAAGGAGAGCGATGTAAGAGGTTCTGTTAGGATCGTATTCAATACCGATTACCTTAGCGGTCTCTTCAACGTTTCTCTTGAAGTCGATAATTCTGTACTTCTGCTTGTTTCCACCGCCGTGGTGACGAACGGTGATCTTACCATAGCTGTTTCTACCAGCATGCTTTTTCTTAGTTGTGATCAAGCTCTTTTCGGGAGAAAACTTAGTAATCTCGTCGAAGGAAGGGCTTACCATATTTCTGCGCGACGGGGTAGTCGGCTTATATTTCATTGTTGCCATTTCTGTCTACCTCCTCTTAGTTCATGCTCTCGAAGAATGCGATAGGAGCGGAGTCCTCGGAAAGAGTAACCACTGCCTTTTTCCATTCACTTGTGTAACCGAAGTGAACGCCATATCTCTTGGGCTTCTTCTTCATATTAATAATGTTGACCTTTACAACCTTGGTCTTCTTGAACATAGCCTCTACTGCGTGAGCGATCTCAGCCTTGTTTGCATTCTTAGCAACCTCGAAGGTGTAACGCTTGTCAACAATACCGTCCATGCTCTTTTCGGTGATAAGAGGTCTTACAATGATATCTGCATAGGATTTCATCTTGCATATACCTCCTCGATTTTTGCTACTGCATCCTTAGCTACGATGAGAGTATCGCAGTTGAGAATGTCATATACGTTGATGGTGTTCCACTGAGTGGACTTAACACCCTCAATATTTGCAAGGCTCTTGATAACGTAGGAATCAACCTCGGGAAGAACTACGAGAGTCTTCTTTGCTGCGCCTACTGCCTGGAGCATTGCGATCATGTTCTTTGTCTTGTACTCTGTTGCTGTGATGGAGTCGATAACTACCATTTCGTTAGAAGCAACCTTAGAGGAGAGTGCGCTGTACATAGCTGCTCTCTTGATACCCTTAGTGAGGTTGATACGATAGCTGCGGGGCTTGGGGCCGAGTGCGATACCGCCGTGTACCCACTGAGGAGAACGGGTGCTACCCTGTCGTGCGTGACCGGTACCCTTCTGCTTCCAGGCCTTTCTGCCGCCGCCGGAAACTTCGCTTCTTGTAACAGTAGACTGTGTACCCTGTCTCTGGTTCATAAGGTACGCTCTTACTGCGGTGTGGAGGACTGCTTCGTTAACTTCTCTGCCAAAAACCTTTTCGGAGAGGGCGAGTTCGCCAACTTCCTTGCCCGCCATGTTTACAACTTTAATATTAGGCATTGTGTGTTCCTCCTTCCGTTATGCTTTCACTGAATCGCGGATAAATACGATGCCGCCCTTTGCGCCGGGAACTGCACCCTTAACTGCGATAAGATTTTTCTCTGCATCGATCTTAACTGCTACGAGATTGAGAATGGTAACCTGCTCGTTACCGTACTGACCGGGCATCTTGTGATTCTTAAAGATTCTTGCGGGGTCAATGGAGCCCATAGAACCGGGCTGTCTGTGGATAGGACCAGTACCGTGTGTTGCTCTGAGCATGTGGTGATTCCATCTCTTAACTGCGCCGGAGAAACCGTGACCCTTGGTAATACCTGTGATGTCGACCTTCTCGCCCTGGGCGAAGGTTTCGACGGTTACTACCGATCCTGCTTCAAGCGCGCTGCAATCTTCAAGTCTGAACTCCTTGAGATGTCTCTTAGGCGATGTGCCGGTCTTAGCGAAGTGACCGAGCTGTGCCTTGTTCACGTGCTTCTTGCTTACATCCTCATATGCAAGCTGTACTGCTTCGTAGCCATCGTTTTCGATGGTCTTCTTCTGTGTTACCACGCAAGGACCTGCTTCAATCAGGGTTACGGGGATAACGTTGCCTTTTTCGTCGAAGATCTGAGTCATACCCAGCTTCTTGCCGATAATGCCTTTTTTCATTTTTTCCTCCATTAGGTTATTGGTTGACTAGGGTTGAATTTTCACCGAAGTGATCCTGCCAACTTGACCACGAGGCCGTGGTATATGGGATTTCTCCCACGGGATTTGAAGCTCCCGAAATCGGCTTTCACCGATTTGAACAGTGTTGTTTAAGCCTTGATCTCGATCTCAACGCCTGCGGGAAGCTCGATGCTCATAAGAGCCTCTACAGTCTTCGCTGCAGGATCAAGGATGTCGATAAGTCTCTTGTGTGTACGTCTCTCGAACTGCTCACGGCTGTCCTTGTACTTGTGAACAGCTCTGAGGATAGTTACGATCTCTCTGTCAGTAGGAAGTGGAATAGGACCGCTTACCTTGCTGCCGCTTCTCTTTGCTACGTCAACAACCTTTGCAGCTGCTGCATCGATAATTGTGGAATCGTAGCTCTTAAGGCGTACTCTGATCTTTCCCTGTGCCATTTTTTCTTTTTCCTCCTTATAGGTTTTCTGCTTTGAACCATTTTAGAGGCGATGAGGTTTTGCACCACTCCGTGTGTTTCAAGCTCCCACTAATTAAAACAGCCCGAAGCTCCCATCGGAACCCGAACCGTTAAAAAGCATAGCTTGCCCAAAGTAGGACAATACTCTATTTTCGCCCGGTTAAAATATCGGACATACTCGGCGGAAATTCCCTGCATCTATGTGCAGCCACCTCCCGCTTCATCGCATATCAAGCTTATATATTATATAACAAAGAAGGTAAAAAGTCAATACTTTTTTGAAAAAATTCTGCATTCAAAGTGAAAAAAATACACATTATTTTAACTTGATTTTTGTGCAATATATACAAAAAACCAACTTTTTTAAGAGTTACCGCACTGCCACTCTCTCCTATCGGGGCGTTTTTTTACAGTTAAAACAGAGTTTTTTTCCATAAGTTTCACTATTTTTTGTTTTTTTGCTTGTTTTGGTTACATTTTGTTCACAATTTTATTGTACAATATCTATAAGAAAATTACTGCGAGGTCATTTTTATGTCTAACACCAAAAAAAGAACAAACAGAATAGGATTTTTCTTGCCGCTGTTTTATCTGGCAGCGCCTGCTCTTGTTACGCTGAGATCCATAGCTTGCATAAGCGATATAGACGAAGGAGGGCTTGGATATTTTGGCAGTTCTACCCTTATGCTCGTATCGAATATAGCAGTGGCGGTGTTTGCGCTCATATTTTTCACACACGCATTTTCTCACAACAGAAAGGATTCTGTTCCCCGCGAGAGCTTTTGCAATACCCCCACCTATATCGCATCGGGAGCTTTAGGCGTGGCGATCCCCTTCGCCATTTACGAGCTTGCCGCTCCCCTTTTCAGCGAAGACGGAAAGATAGCCGCGATCGAGGGCGAGAGAATCGTTTTCATCTTAGCGGCAGTGCTGGGCGCTTGCATTCCTGCATTCCTGCTTCTGAACGTCATCGTGGAAAAAAAGCACAGCCAGATAAAGGCTGCGCTAGGCATTGCTACTTCCCTCTTCTTCACCACGTACGGTATATGCGTTTATTTCGACAGATCGGTTGCCGCCAATATGCAGCAAAGGATCCTGACCGTTATATCGCTGATACTGACGGCGGTATTTATGCTCTACGAGGCGAGAATTCCTCTGGGGCATTCAAAATGGCATTCCTACGCGGCGTTTGGATTTATTGCCGCGCTTTCGCTTCTTTATTCGTCTGTTCCGGCGCTGGTTTATTACGTTGCCAAGGGTACGGTAATTCCCGGAATAACGCTCATACAGACGGGCATTTCGGTTGCCGCGGCGCTTTACGTTATCTTGAGGGTCAGTCTGCTTGCATTCGCCCCCGAGGATGAGATATGCGACCTGGCTGACAGCATACTCGATATGGCTTACAGAAGAAGCAAAAACAGCAAGCCTCTCGCGCGCGAAAATAATTTAAAGGAAGAATAAAGGTAGAAAACCTATTTCCGAGACGGCAAAGGGGAGCACATTACCGCCCTGACAAAAATGAAAAAACGGAGACTGTTCAATGAAGAAGATCCTGGTTATTGACGGAAACAGTATTATTAACAGAGCATTTTACGGCATAAGACCGCTGACAACTAAGTCGGGAAAGCACACTAATGCCATCTACGGCATGATAAATATAATTTCAAAGCAGCTGAGCGCAATAAAGCCTGATTACGCCGCGGTTGCCTTTGACGTAAAGCACCCCACCTTCAGGCACGAAATGTACGCCGAATATAAGGCAGGACGCCACCCCACCCCCGAGGAGTTGCTGTCTCAGTTTGCGGATGCCAAGGAATGCCTTGAGCTTATGGGTCTGCACATAATGGAGCTGCCCGGATATGAGGCTGACGATATACAGGGCACTATAGCTAAAATGGCGCATAGCCGAGAGGATACGGTAAGCTATGTTCTATCGGGCGACCGCGATCTTTTGCAGCTGATCGACGATAAGGTTACCGTGCTTCTCGTTACCAACACCGAGACCAAGGAAATGGACGAGGCCGCCTTCCGCGGCGAATACGGAATCTCTCCCGCAGATTTTGTTGATATGAAGGCGCTGATGGGCGATTCATCGGACAATATTCCAGGCGTTGCGGGCATTGGAAAAAAGACAGCAGAGAGTCTTATTCAGGGCTTTGGATGCCTTGATAAAATTTACGAGAATATAGACGATCCGAGCATCAAAAAGGGTGTCAGGGAGAAGCTTATCCGCGACAAGGATAACGCTTATTTATCCAAAACATTGGCTACTATAAACACCTCCGCGCCCATCGGCAAGGAGCTTTCAGAGCTTGAATATTTGGGGCTTTCCGAGGATGGACTTTATGCCAAATTCCTTGAGCTTGAGCTGAATTCGCTTATAGCAAAATTCGGACTTAAGGGCGGCAAAAAAACAGCTGTCACCGAGGCAA
Source organism: Eubacteriales bacterium (assembly GCA_045636465.1). Taxonomy (GTDB): domain Bacteria; phylum Bacillota; class Clostridia; order Oscillospirales; family CAG-272; genus UBA1740. The sequence continues at coordinate 32,213 of JAZTXP010000046.1, read as the reverse complement.
AAGCAGAGGAAAAATCGCAGAAAAAGGACGAGAATTCCGGCCAGGTTTCAATGGATTTTTCTGCGCCTGAGGATGATACAGAGTACGTAAAATGCAACAGAGACGAGATTGCAAGAATCAAAGAAAATCGTATTTCTGTAGAAGGTTTGGAAAGTAAACTTTACATTTTTGCAGAAAATAAGGCGTTTTTATACGAAGGAGATTTTGGAGAACTTGCGGGATTCTTCAAAAACAAAACCGTTATCTGCTACGATGCAAAGAGCCTGCTTTATAAGATCCCATCGCTTATGGATGCGACACTCCGTGACCTTATGCTCTACGATTACGTTATCAACCCCTCCCAGGGAAGATCCACCACCGAGGGGCTGATATCGGTATTCCTCGGAGTGATCCCGAAGGTCGATGCTCCCACGGTAAAATATTACGATGCGCTGGAGGTGAAAATGAGGGAAAGGATCGCCTGCGACGGAATGATCCACATCCTTGACGAGATCGAGCTTCCCCTTGTAAAAATTCTCTTTGAAATTGAACGAAACGGTTTTAAGATAAACCCTCTGGGAATGAAGGAATTCGGCGAGGCTCTCGACGGGCTGGCGAAGGACTTGACCCAGCGAATCTATATGCAGGCAGGCAGGGAATTCAACATCAATTCCCCAAAACAGCTGGGCGAGGTTTTGTTTGTGGAATTGGGACTTCCCTACCAGAAGAAAAAGACCAAATCGGGCTACTCCACCGACGCGCAGACATTGGAGGAGCTGCGGTATATTTCGCCGATCATCGACGATATTCTGGAATACAGACAGGTGACCAAGCTGAAGAATACTTATGCTGATGCCCTCCCTGCACTTGCCGATGAAAACGACAGGATACACACCGATTTCAAGCAGGCGCTTACCGCTACGGGCAGACTCTCCAGCGCAGACCCGAACCTGCAGAATATCCCCATCAAGACAAAGATGGGCAGAGAGATGAGAAGATATTTCATCACCGACGAGGGCTACACCCTGGTGGATGCCGACTACTCACAGATCGAGCTTCGCCTACTCGCTCATATTGCCGACGATTACAATATGAAGGAGGCGTTCATATGCGGCGAGGATATTCACAGAAAGACGGCTGCCGCGGTGTTCGGGCTTCCCGAGGAGGCGGTAAACGAGGAGATGAGAAAGAGGGCTAAGGCCGTCAACTTTGGAATCGTTTACGGCATTTCCGGCTTCTCTCTTTCTAAGGACATCGGCACATCGGTTTCCGAGGCTACAAGATATATAAAGAATTATCTTATGAACTATCCGTCAATTGACAGATACTTGGATGAGGTGGTTGAGGAGGCCAAAGCCAACGGCTACACCACTACGGTACACGGCAGAAGAAGATATATCCCCGAGCTGAACGCGCCCAATGCGATAATGCGCGGATTTGGCAAGAGGGTGGCGATGAACGCACCTATCCAAGGCTCTGCCGCCGATATTATGAAGATCGCCATGATAAGAACCTACGAGAGGCTGAAAAAGGAAGGCCTGGACGCCCGCATCGTTATGCAGGTACACGACGAGCTTATCGTCGAGGCGAAGGATGATCAGGCTCTGGCGGTCAAGAGGATACTCCGTGAGGAGATGGAGGGCTCGGCAAAGCTGTCTATCCCCCTCACCGTCGAGGTTTCTACGGGTAAAAACTGGCTGGAGCAGGAATGATTTTTGGCGTTTAGACAAATTAAAAAACAGAGGCGTTGCAGTTTTTTCTACAGCGTCTCTGTTGCATTTTAAATAAGATTTTTTTAGGTTATAATAAGCCTTCTCGCAGTCGATGAAATTCCATCGCCTGAAGCTAGAGTTTCCGATACTCCCGGATTATCCTGAAGAAGCTTTTCTCTTGTGGTATGATAGGCCTTGGCTACCGAATAAAGGGTATCACCGTCAATGGGATAATATACAGCGACTCTGGAGGAATTTTTAGAGTAAGGCTCGGAGAACGTCGCCTTTGCTTCCTTCAAAATCTCGGTCTCGCAGTTGCGGGAGAGAGCCGCGTCCACGGATATCTTTCCCTTAAAATACACCGAGCTTGAATCAACAGTTACAGAAACGTCGGAAAGCGAAGCATCGCTATTTAACATAGTTTTATCGTCAATTTGACAATCGCAGTTTACATTTTCGCTGAATTTCACAGAAAATTTCAAGGGCACAAATTCCACATCCCCTTCGTCTTTCATTTCGGTTGCTATAGCAGAGATCAGGATTTCGCCCTCTACCTTTACTCCGTTAACCGAAAGCTCGCTGCCGCTCACCTTCACCTCTGCATCGGCATAGGTTATCTCGCGAAGCTTACCTACACCAAGCTCCGAGATTGGAGTGCTTTCGCTGATCTCGCGAGTGGCAGTCCATCTGCCAAGATACTCGTCATATCCGAAGGCTTCTCGGGTGCATTCGCAAGGATAATCGCATAAATACATATCGGAATAAAGCTCGGCCGAGGTATTCTTCTCGCCAATAAGACGAGTCTCGGTAATTACACTGAGCATCATTTCTACACCCCCCTCGTCACCGTCAACACTAACGGTCGCCGAGACTACCTCGGGTACGGCACGAAGGTCGGCATCCGCATCAATGTCGCCTAACGGAATTTTCTCCGAAAGCTCAAGGCTTTTTTCGATTTTATAAAGCGGATATTCATCGGTTTTGACCAATGCCACGGCATCAATATGACCGAAAAGCTCTGTCTCGCCGTCTGTTACCTCCATTCGCTCGATCACCGGTTTCACAGAAAGATGTATGAGGCTTGCCTCATCTGTGGTTTTTCCCTCAAAGCGGGCGAGGCTTGCGCCGTATTCACGCTCGACTGCAGGGGTGATGGCAGTGGTTCTCACCGAAATATTGACCGTATCGATCTCGGGATTCAGATTAGGCTCAAGGGCATCCCCCTCGGTAGCGACTGTTTCCTCTGAAATGACGGTAACGTCGCTTTCCAGAGTGGCGCGAACTGCTATTTTCCTGGGGCTCATCAGTCTGAGAGAGAGGCCGCCAAGAGCAGTTTCCACTAGGGAATCCTTATAAAACTCGGTATCGCACTTCACGTTAAAGCTGTAATCTCCGCTGAGGGATGCAGAGCATACCGCCCCTTCAAAATCTAAATAAACCACATCAAATGTCACCTCGCCCGAGCATTCAATGCCGTCTGCCGAGGCGAAGGATGAAATGGGATGGGGTGTGGCAGTTACGTGAAGAATCTTTCGGACGTCTGTGTTATAATCGGGGAGAGACGTCTCCGCAGAGCATTCAGCCCTGATGCCGTCAAGCCTCTTTGTTTTCATTAAACGCGTTTCTTTCTTTGCCATACAGTTCTCCTTTTTGAGTTTTCTATATGATTATATGAGGAAGGATGCAAGCTTATGAAACAATAGGAAGAAAAATAAATATTATATGATGTAAAGGGTCGGGGTAAAAGCATATTTTACATAGCGCAAAAGACAAATTAAAACAAGCCCTTTTATAAAAGAATATAAAAAAACAAAGCAAGCCTTCCACAAAAAACATTACATGGCTTTTGGGAATAACTTGCTTTTTCTTTATAAATTAAATCAAATTGTAAATCAAATTTTACATTTTTGCCGCTTTAATTATTCATAGACTCCATAAGTCTTTTGCTGAATTCTGCGGCGGTGTTGTATCCCATCTTCTTCTGACGGTTATTCATTGCCGCTACCTCAACTACGACGGAAAGGTTTCTACCGGGACGTACGGGGATAACGATGCTGGGAATATCGATGCCGAGAATATTTGTGGTTTCTTCATCCAGGCCAAGTCTGTCATACATCTTATCATCCTGCCAGGGCTCGAGATTTATAACCAGATCTATGCGCTCGGAATCCTTGACAGAGCCCATACCAAAGAGACGGCATACGTCAACAATGCCTATACCGCGAAGCTCAACGTAATGCCTAATAATCTGGGGAGCGCGTCCTACAAGAGTGGTAGCAGATGTCCTTTTGATCTCGACAGCATCATCGGCAATGAGACGGTGGCCGCGCTTAAGAAGCTCTATAGCGGTCTCGCTCTTACCTACGCCGCTATCGCCGAGAAGGAGAATACCCTCGCCGTATACCTCTACGAGAACGCCGTGGCGGGTGATTCTCGGGCCAAGCTCGATATTAAGAAAGGCGATAAGAGCCGCCATGAAATCCGAGGTGGTTTTCGATGTCCTGAGAAGTGGCACCTTGTATTTTTCTGCCAGAGAAATCATCTCCTCGGAGATCTCCAGGGATCTGGTGATAATAACGCCTGCGGGAGTGGCTTTGAAGAAGGCATCAAGACGCTGATGGCGCTCCTCATCGGGCAAGCGCTGAAGGAAAAGATTCTCAACGTTACCGATGATCTGAAGGCGGGCCTGCTCATAATGATCGTAAAATCCCACAAAAAGAAGTCCGGGGCGGTTTACAGCGGTGCAGGATATCTCGATCTCTTCAGGGAGAGCAGGTAAATATATGCTCTCGAGAGAGAACTGCTCTATGATCTTTGACATAGTGACGGTATATAATTCTTCCATATTTTTCTCCTTTTGGTTTTACTTTTACTATTATTTTAGCACATTAATTCTGCTATTTCAATAGTTTTTTCAAGCAATTTATCTTTTGCTCTTGAAATAATGCTCTTTTTCTGCTAAAATGGTTTTACACGATATCATAATTTCGGCACAAGCCGAAGAAAAACATAATATATACAGGGAGATACATTATGAAAAAAAGCGACATCGAGTTCATCAATCCCAATACCAATGGCGCGCCCCGCGACAGATACGAGGCAAGCGGTTTTACGCATACCACAAAGGAGTTCCTGTCTGTGCATTCCGAGGAAGTGGTAAGTATTTCTTCTAAATTAGACGGCTTATTTTATATTAATATCTGCAGCATGCCCGCCGCAAGCTTTTTATGTAAAATGCTTAAGGTTCAACGCGACGGCATGCTTAAAATTCACATGCAGGACGTAGACGATATGTTCTACATCCTCATCAAGGCGGAGGGCAAGCTCCGTATGGAGGACGAAGAAAGAGCGGAGCTTATCGAGCTGGCAAGATCCGCAGGATTCTATATAAATGTTAACTCGGAAACCGGCGCAGTAATCGTAAAATGCGAAATCGAAAAGACAACCTCTGTTATTGTTCAGGCTATCACTGTTCCCTGCTCCTTCCTCGATTATCTGGAAATTGCATTTGAAAATAAGGATTAACAAACAAAATTGAAGCATCCCCCGACGAGTTTTTTCACCGGGGGATGTTTCTTTATACAGTATAATTGCAAAAGATATTGTATGTGTATACGGTATCAAATAGATTATTGTATTATAAAACTCGTTTTTGGTGGGGTTGATCACGAGTATCTGCCCAGTATTCCGTCGAGGCGGGCTTTATCTATTTTGCGTTTTTTGCCCTTGACGGTGACGGTGAGATTTTCGGAGGCAAAGATGGTTTTCATCGTGCGCCCGATCTCCTCGGGTGTTACGTTTTTGTATGCATTTATGTGATCGTCAAGATTTCTGTAATTTTGCTCCATTATGTGATTTCCGTAGCCAAATGTAAAGTTTAGTTCGCGAGAATCGTCTAAAAGCATAGGCGCGTTGTCTACGTAGCCTGCCTTCATACATTCGCTTTCCTCGGGAATTTTATTCTTCACGTCGGTGAGAATCCCCAGAGTCAACTCTAATGCCTCATAAAGCTTTTCCTCCTTGATCTCAAAGGAGAAGGCGAAAACTCCGATGTTTTTATACTTATCAAGCTGACCGTTTATATCGTAGAATATGCCCCGCTTTTCACTCAGTTCAAAGAACAGGCGGGAGTTATATCCGCTGATAAGCATATCGTAAATAAGGTCAAGCGCAGGGGCACTGACAAGGCTCATATCAATATCAAAGGTGAGGCGGAGCATCGTAAAGTCGCCGTTCTTTATATGCACCTCGGGAGATCGTTTGCAGAATCCACTCGGCACCGGCGCAATATTGCGGTGAGGCTCCCCCTCTCGTACATCGTACTTTTCAATCTCTCGTGCGAGGGTGAAAATATCCTCGTCCGTAAAGTTGCCCGACACGTAGAAGAAAATGTTCCCCGTGGTCATAACCTCTTGCCTATAGCGCTCAAGGCGGGATTTGGTTATGCGGCTGACCGTCTTGTTAGTTCCCAGAATGGATCTCGAAAGACTTGTGTTTTCAAAAACCACCGAGCCGGAAAATGCGGCAAGGGAATTCTTTTCATCTCCCTCGCGGATCTCCGCTTTAATGCGGTCGCGCTCGATGGCGATCTCCGCGGGAGAGACAACGATGGGGGAAAGTACCGAAGCGATAACCTCTGCCGCCACGGCAAAGTTCTTCGGCGAGCCGCCGGTGTAGAACTGCACCATCTCCGCGAAGGTGGATGCGTTAAACTCCAGGCCGTACCTGTCGAGAAGGGCGTAAAGCCTGCCCCCCATCAGGGCATTCACGTTTCTGATAGAGATATGTTCAAGAAAATGGGTGATACCCCCGTCCTCTTCCCTCTCAAACATACTTCCCGCCCGCAGGAACATAGAAATAAAGAAGCTGTGAGCGTTCTCATTTCTATACGAGTATATCTTTATTCGGTTTTTCGTTTCGTACAGTCTCTCGCTCATAGCGGCTCCTTTCTCCCTCAAAACGGGATCAGTTTATTTTTCGCCCAACACAGGGCGACCTATTCGTATAACTATAATACCACGGAAGGCGGGAATTGTCAAGTTCAGGGAAAATATTTAATATTTATTAAGAAATCGCAAAGATAGATTTTGAGGGCCGGAAATCCGACCCTCGTTTTTAGATATTATTGCTTTGTGATGTAAATACGGAAGTAATTTTACTCCCAAACTACAACCTGGCCGTCTACCCAGTGCCAGAAGTTGCCTTCTGTGGTGGGGATGGTTTCGCTGTAATAGTAGATGGTGGCGTTTGTCAAATTGTTATTATAATTTTCCGTATAAATATAGTTTTTCCAATCGCTTCTTGTTCCATTGAAATAAACTTCAGAAAGATTATTGCAACTGTAGAATGCATATTCCCAAATATAACAACTTCCACTGTTTCCTATCACTACATTAGCAAGACTTGCGCAGTTATAGAATGCATGATCATAAATTTTTTCGATCCCATTTCCCATTACAACACTAGTAAGGTTAGAGCAGCCAGAGAATGCATAAGCACCAATTAAATATACATTATCTGACATTTCTATATTGGTAAGCTTTATGCAATTATAAAACGCATAACTCTCAATCGTTTCTACACTATCAGGAATGACTACATCAACGAGATTCGTGCAATTGTAGAATGCTCTACCTCCGATATCCGTAATATTATTTGACATTGCTATATTCGTAAGATTAGAACAATTAGCGAATGCTTCATAACCAATAAACGTAACACTATCAGGTATTTCGATACTAGTAAGACTTGAACAACCGGAAAATGCACCTTGATAAATACCGGTAACATTATCGCCTATAATAATACTTGTAAGGCTAGAACAATCAGCAAAAGTACCATAACCAATGGCAGATGTAACACTATCAGGTATTTTTATGCTAACGAGGCCGGAGCAACCATCAAATGTATGCCATCCAATTGAAGTAACACTATCAGGTATTTCTATGCTAACAAGACTAGAGCAATCAGAGAATGCATAACTGCCAATAGAAGTAACATTATCGGGGATTTCTATACTAATAAGACCAGAACAACCGGAGAATGCAGAAGTTCCAATAGAAGTAATATTATCGGGGATTTCTATACTAATAAGACTTGAACAACCAGAGAATGCAGAATTATTTATTTCTGTAAAATCTTCGGGTATAATTACGTTAACTACACCAAGCATACCACATAAATCGTAAGAATTACCATTTATATCAATAGGCAGGGTTACAGTATCTTTGTTGCCCGTGTAAGATATAAGCTCGTATTTAGAATCTTTTTCTCTGAAAAGAAAACCATCGTCAGTTAAAATGTATTCATACCCATCGTCAGCATATATGGTTTGTCCCTTATTTATAAGCACTTTTGCATATTCAGTAACATAGCCGTAATTTGAGTTATCTATTTCAAAGGTGAAATCACTATCATTATACACTACATAGAGGCCAAAGCATTTATAAAACGAACCAACCCCCATAGAAGTAACACTGTCTGGTATCACTACACTGGTAAGATCAGAACAAAGCTGGAATGCATAGGAGCCTATAGAAGTAATGCTATCCGGTATCACTACACTTGAAATGTTTTCACATTGTTCAAATGCATATCTCTCAATCGCGGTGACCGCTTTGTTATTATAAGTACGAGGAATGACAACTTTACTCGGCATATTGTTGACATCTTTTGCTTCTATAGAATATGTGCCATCACTAAGTAATGTGAATGTAAAATACTCGTCAGAGGTAGGAATTAACATAATGTCACCGCACATTGTGCAGGTCCCCTCGATATAATTGTGAGCAATTTTTTCAATGACCTCTTGTTCTATAAGGATTTTATCACAAACATCGCAATGTTTACCTTCCGTCAATCCAGTCTTTGTGCAAGTAGGTGCAACTTCTGAATCGACAATTTCGGTATGACCAAGAACATCAACGATCTCTTGTTCAACAAGGACTTTATTACAAACGGAGCAATGCTTACCTTCTGTTAAACCGGTTGTAGTACAGGTAGCACTAACAGCATCATCAATTGCTTCGGTATGTTCAAGCGCAGGGACAGTCTCTTGCACAGCAAGAACTTCGCCGCAGGTAGCACAATGCTTGCTTTCTGTTAAACCATCACTATCACAGGTAGGCTTAACAGCTTCTGCATCAATTACAATATCACAGCACCAAACAGCCACTTCACCGTCAACCCAGTGCCATAAGTTGCCTTCCTCGGTGGGGTGAGTTTCGCTATAACAGTACCGGGTGGCATTGATCAAAATATCGTTATCAGGATCAATATTAATCTCCAACCAGGACTCGGCTGAACCTTCATAATAGACATTGCTAAGGCTATCGCAGTTATAGAACGCAGCTTCACCAATATTAGCAACACTGTCCGGTATCACCACACTTGTAAGATTGTAGCAGTGTTGGAATGCACATTCACTAATAACAGTAACCTTCTGATCATTGTAAGTGCTTGGAATTACCACTTCGCTTGGTGTGAAGTTTGGCCTTGCGGCAACAAGTGCGTATGTACCGTCTTCGAGCAATTCAAATTTTAAGTAATTCTCATTTGCATATTCATAAAGTGCGTCAATTTCACATGCAATAGCAACGCTTTCTTGTTGAAGTGTAATTATTCCGTTATAAAGAACGTGGGTTTTCTGTTCAAGCTCGTCAATTTTTTGAACGCTAAATTGTCCGCTTTCTTCAAGTTCATCAATTTCGTACTGTAATGCTTTACATTCTTCTTCAATTGTCTCGAGTATGTAGTGCATTTTAGCAATGCGCTCTTGGTATTCTGCTAATAGATGCTCTGTATCATTATCATCGACTTGATTATTATATTCTAACTTATTTTCAAGAACGGTGATAGCTTCTGCAAGCTTTATTATTTTTTCGTTAGAATCGTTAATTTCTATTTCAATTTTTGCTATATCTTCTTTGATCACTGAAAGTATGGCTTCGGCATATCTATCATTGTTTTCAAAGTTACTAATTGTATTTTTAAGATTTGAGATTTCATCCTGAATCGAAGCATTTTCAGCTTCAAGAGCCTCGACTTCAGCCTTATGCTCAGCTTCGAGCTTTGCAAGAGCTTCGGCGTTTGCTGCTTTTTCTGCCTCAAGCTCTGCTACCTTATTGTTGTATGCAGTTTCAAGTTCTTCGATATTGCCTTCGAGGCCTTCTACTTCAGCCTTGTGTGCTGCTTCAAGAGCCGCAAGAGCATCGGCATTAGCTTGTTTGTTTGCTTCAAGTTCTGCTACTTTATTGTTGTATGCAGTTTCGAGGTCGGCGATGTCACCTTCAAGGCTTTCCACCTCTGCCTTATGTTCGGCCTCCAGCTTCGCAAGGGCATCAGCGTTAGCCTGCTTGTTAGCTTCGAGCTCGGCTACTTTATTGTTATATGCAGTTTCGAGGTCTGCAATATCACCTTCGAGGCCTTCTACTTCGGCTTTGTGTTCAGCTTCAAGCTTTGCAAGGGCATCGGCGTTAGCCTGCTTGTTAGCTTCAAGCTCAGCAACCTTATTGTTGTAAGTGGTTTCAAGCTCGGCGATGTTGCCGTTAAGATCGTCAACTTCAGCCTTATGCTCTGCTTCGAGCTTTGCAAGTGCTTCTGCATTGGCAGTCTTGTTTGCCTCAAGCTCGGCTACCTTTGCGGAATAGTCAGCTTCAAGCTGGGCAAGCTTTTTTTCGTTTTCCGCATTCAAGGACTCCATAGCAGATATTTCATCATTCAACTTCTGAATCTCTGCCTTCAGGGCGGCAAGTTCCTTATCCTTTGCCGTGTTTTCATCCTTCAGCTTGTCAATTTCGTTATCCTTGTCGGAATTTTCCTTTTCCAAGGCATCAAGTTCATTTTCAAGCTCCTCTACTCTAGATTCCAGATATTCGATTAGCGAAGAATCGCCAAAGGAACATGCGGAAAGAGTGAGACTCATCGCAAGAATGATGACGATGAATGATATAAAACGTTTTTTCATTTTAAGCTCTCCTTTTCGCAAAACTTTCTAACGTATTTTAGTCACACGCGTTTAATATTTTTATTACTCGCATAAATATATTTTATCACCTATTGAAGGATTTGTCAACCTTTTTGCCGAAAACACCCAAAAGATGAAAAGGGAGAGAGCAAATCAAATGAAATGCTCTCTCCTAAAGAGGGATGTTATTTACTTGTTAGGAAATGCTTTTTTATATGCCGATCTTGCGCCGGTGAGGACGTTGCCGAGGCCGCCTGCGTTCTCGGATTGCTGACCTACGAAGTAGAGGCCGCTGACGGGGGTTACGTGGGTGGGGTTCTTCTGATTCCAGATGGGAACTACGCCGCCGAAGGAGGATTTCTTCATGTGGGTATACTCGGAATAATCCCTTGCGGTCATTATCTTCATTGCGGTGATGTGCTTCGAGAGATCGGGGAGCTGGCGCTCGGCGAGGCTGATAAGCCGCCTTGCATACTCCTCCTTCTTCTCTTCCCAAGTGCCCTCGGCGAGGGTATCGGGCGCAACTGTATAGATGGTTACACAATGCTTGCCCTCGGGGGCAAACTCGGGCGCGTGGTCGGAGGGGATGAAGATGAGATAGCCATCGTCGCCACCGTGGTAATCGCCAGAACGGAGCTTCTCTGTTGCCGAATGGAGATCGTACATTCCGTAGCAATAAGTGAGGGCCGCTCTCATATATTCCATAGGATCATAGTCAACGCCAAGATGAAGCATAAATACCGCTTCCATAGGACGGAAGGTATCCAAGATCTCTCTGTATTCATCGTCAAGATGCTCTCTGCCCACGGTTTCTTCAAAGAAGTCCTTACCTGCGCCGCAGCCTACTACAACGTCGGAGGAAATTTCCTCGCCCGAGGAGAGGCGGACGCCTTTTACTTTTCCGTCCTCTACGAGAACCTTATCCACCACGGTGTTGTAGATTATCTTGCCGCCGTGAGACGTTATGTAATCTGCAAGAGCCTCGGGAAGCTTCTGGCAGCCGCCCTTGATGTAGCAATATCCGGGGTAATACTTCTTGCCGTTTCTATCCAGGGGGATGCGCTTATCAAAGGCGGTTTCAAAATTGGTGAACACCACCGCAAGGCCCTGCGATTCGGCAGGATCTGCGCAGAAGTCAGCAAGAATTCCTGTATAGAGAGTTCTGATCTTCTCCGACTTGAAGAAGTACTTTGTAAGCTCATCCGCATTCATATTTGAATACTTCTTGATCTTCAAAAATGCGAGAGCAAGGCGGATTTTGTTAAGTATAGTTTGCTTCCCAGTGGCAATATAGCGAAGCTTCATTACATCGTCATAGAACCTATAATACGCATCTATTCCATCTGATTCCTCGGGGAAAAGCTCCTTGAGGCGCTCTCTTCGCCAATAAGGCCCCTTGTATTCCTCGGGGGTTATCATAGCGTAATCGGGCATCACTATATCTCTGTCTGCCCTTACGGTGTCAAGATGGATACCCAGCTCGTGGAGGAAGTCGTATATAGGCTCGCCGGGGAGCATATCACCGATGAGAAGAGGTCCTTGCTCAAATTTATATCCCTCGTGCTCAAGGAGAGCGACAACGCCTCCGGGCGCCGAGTTCTTATCGTAGATGACCACCTCGTGGCCATCTCTTATTGCCTCGGCGGCAAAGGTAAGACCGCCAAGACCTGCGCCAATTACAGTTATTTTCATTGAAAGTCACCTCTTTTTTCGGATTTTTTCTGGTTAGTTTTTTCTATTTGTTTTGCCTGTTTTTCACCTGACTACAGTTTTTTCAGAAGCTTTATCAGGTTTATTCAGCGTTTTTTCGATGCTTTTTAGTCCTGATTTTCCTTTTTCTCATTAGCGCGGCGCTCTGCAAGCTGGCGCATTACCTCTGCGTGAGTTTCACGGTTGATGGGATATTTGCGAAGGAGAGGCACGCAGATAAGAAGGAAGATAGCGGGGATAAGAGCGAACATAATTCTGATTGCAAGAACTGCGTCATCGGGCTGAGACTGACCTGCCTCGAGAGTTTCAAGATAACCGCCAAGCTCAAGACCCCATCCGCAGACTGCCGATGCAAGCGCGCCTGTGATCTTACCGCTTGTTGCGTGAACGCCGTAGTAAACGCCCTCTCTTCTCTCGCCCGTCATAAGCTCGTCATATTCGATAACGTCGGGGATCATAGAGTGGGGGCATACCCACTGCGCGGAAAAGCCGAGACCTGCGATAGCCGCAAGGATGTAAACGAGATTTGTGGGGCCCTTGGGAAGAAGGAATACGCCGATAAGAGCCACCGATGCGATGGTGAGGCCGAGAGCATAGGTATTTGCCTTGCCCAGCTTACCCGAAGAGAGCATACCGCAGGGAACAAGGAATACCGCGAGAGTACCCATCATTGCAAGCATTACGAAGAGGCCTGACTCCTCCATATGTACCTGGTGGGCTATGTAGTAGTTAAGCATCGTGGTTACCATTGTGAAGCTGATGGACATAATGGAGGTGATGATAACGTACATAACGAAGGGCTTATTCTTGAAGGTGGAAATAATAGACTTGAAGGGGGGAAGCTCAGAGGGCTTGGACTCAACCGCGGGAGTATACTTCAGGAAGAGACCGGGGATGAGCATTGAGATACCGCCGAGAACACCGAATACGAGAGCAACGATGCTCCAGCCCTGGTGAACAGAAACGTTGAACATACCTGCAAATACGTCTGCAAGCGTACCGCTTACGCCTGCGCCTGCTATGTAACCGATTACGGAGAATACCATTCTGTAGGTGGAAAGAGATGTTCTCTCGTTATAATCCTCGGTAATTTCCGCGGTCATAGCGGAGTATGCGGTTGAAGTGAGGGTGTGGAAGGTATCAAATAGGATGAAGCTTCCTATGATGAGGAAGAAGTAGGCTGTGTCGCCGAGCCCCTGGGGAATCGAGAATACACCCCAGAAGGAGAGGGCGAAGGGCAATGCGCCAAAGATAAGGTAGGGTCTGCGCTTACCCCAGCGGGACTTTGTTTTGTCCTCAAGATAGCCGAAGAGGGTATCATTGATAAGGTCCCAGGTGATCTTACCTACCAGCATCGCTGTGCCCGCGAGGCCGGGTCTAACGCCAACAACGTCGGTGTAGTAGAACAGCATTGAGAACTGAAGCATTGCGGTTACAACCGCCATACCGAAGTCGCCAACGCCGTATTTCATTTTGGTCAATACGGAAAGCTTTCCTTTTTTGTTGAGTTTCATTTGTTTTTTTCTCCTTTGTTAAAAAACGCGGTATACCAATCAGGGGACGTGCTTATCCTTTTGTGGTTATACCGCGATGACTATATTTTAGCACAAAATATACAAATTGTCAACTTTTTTTTATTTTTGCGCTATATTTTTTCTTTTTATATCCCCGAACGCCCCTGCCCGTCATAATGAAGCCATCAATAAAAGAACAGCTGTAAACTTTATTCATTTACAAGAAAATCAAAAAGCTCCCTTAAGATTTTCGGGAGCTTTTTGCCGCAAAAACTGCGAATTTGTAAAGTATTGTTATCAAATACAAGGGTTAATCGATAGATTTGTCGATCTTGAATCTCTGGATCTTCTTGGAGGTATTCTTCTCGAACTCCTCCTGTCTGATCTTAAGCTTACCTACAGTCTTGTAGGAAACGTTCTTCTTATTGATCTCCTTCACCGCGTCCTCGAAATACTTCTGGGGATCCTCGATATTGTGAAGGGCAAGGGCATCAAAGTCGGGGAATATCTCCGCAACGATAACCTCCTTAGAGGGATCGCTCTTGCTCTCGCCTGCATAAACGACTACCTCACCAACACCGTAAACGCCCTGAATATCTGTCTCGATCTCCTCGGGATAAACGTTCTTACCGTTAGAGAAGATAATAAGATTCTTAAGTCTTCCCGTGATGTAGATCCACTGATCGTCACCCTCTGTGATGATCTTACCGTAGTCACCTGTGTGGAAGAAGCCCTCCTCGTCGATAGCCTGACGGGTAGCCTCCTCGTTCTTATAGTAGCCTACCATTCTGTTGGGGCCGTTATAGCAAATCTCACCCTCGCCGTTTTCATCGGGATTATCGATCTTAACCTGACCGCCGATGATGGGAAGACCTACCGAGCCCTGCTTTCTGTACTCATTTCTGTTACAGGAGATGAGTGGCGCGCACTCGGTGATGCCGTAGCCGTTAAGAATGGTTACGCCGATGGACTCAAAGAAGTCGATAATATCCTGGTTAAGCGCCGCGCCGCCGCAGATGATCATCTGAAGCTCGCCGCCAAAATTGGAAAGAACCGACTTGCCGAAGAACTGCTTGCGAAGATCTATGCCAACCTTACGAAGGAGATTGGAGATCTTGATGAGCATCTTAAGAGCCTCGAGCTTGCCCGACTTCTCTGCTGTAGAGGTAATTCTCTTATAGAAGGTCTCAACAAAGAGAGGAACGAGGATAAGGTGAGTGGGCTTGAAGTCCTTCAGCTCGTTCATAATGTGGCGAAGTCCCGAGGAAATGTACACCTCACAGCCCTGAGCATAGTGGCCAACGAAGTTTACGGTTGAGCCGAAGGTATGATGAGGGGGAAGCACGCACATTGTGCGCTCGGTGATATTGAAGTTATACATACCCTGCTCCATATCCGAGCAGATGTTGCCAACGGTGAGCATTACGCCCTTGCCCTGACCTGTAGTACCCGAGGTGAACACGATGGTGGCAACCTTATTAATATCGATCTCGTAATCGTAGTAGGAATTGTCACCGCTCTCGTATCTTGCGCGGCCTGCCGCTCTTACATCTTCAATATTCTTAGCATCGGAGAGCTTGGAATCGCCCCAATAAACAAAGGTATGAAGGGTAGGCACAAGCTCGCGGAGCTTCTCTACCTTAGCGTCGATCACCGAGGAATAAACGATGTACTCGCACTCGGACGTATTGAGAATAGAAGCTATATCCTCTGCGGGAAGCTCCTTATCTACAGGAACGGTTACCGTACCCGTGGACATAAGCGAGAAATATGAGAATACCCATTCGGGCGCCGCCTCGCCTATAATGGCGATCTTCTTGTCACGAACACCCATTGCAATGAACTCTGTGGCAAGATCGCGGATATACTCTTTTCCCTCGCTGTAGGTGTAGTGGGATGCTTCTTTATCGTGGGGGTTTCTCTTGAAGGAGAGGGCGTTTTTGTCAGGGAATCTCTCTGCTACGTTCTCAACCATCTCACGAAAATCTCTGAAATGTGTAGTCTCATAAAGCGGATAATTTTGCTTTCTGTTTTTGAATGCCATATTTTCCTCCTACGCTCGCATATGCGGGCAAATATTTTCTCTACAAAATTGATTATAACACCGCAAAAAAAGTTTGTCAAGAAAAAAACAATATTTTTTTCTTAGTATTTTTACATTAAAAGACATTTGTAATTTTTCTCCCCATAAAAACCGGAAATCGCGCGCTTTTTCATTTATACAGTTGACTTTTTTTCTTATTTGTAGTAAAATATTGGGGTAAAAACGTTTTTCGAGGTATCAAATGCTGCAAAAGAGCTTCACCGATAGAATGAGGTCGCTCCTTGGCGAGGAATACGGAGATTTTATCTCCGCTATGGAATCCGAGCCTGTAAGAGGTCTCAGAGTCAACAAAATAAAGTGCCGCGAGGGCTACTCTCTCTTCAAGGAACGGTTTGAGCTGGAGCCTATCCCGTATATTGACAACGGATTCATTCTCCGCGGTAAAGACGGCATAGGTCTTACTCCCGAGCATCACGCAGGTATGATATATATGCAGGACCCCGGGGCTATGTCGGCTCTTTCCGCCATAGAGCTTCAGGGGGATGAGTGGGTGCTGGATGCCTGCTCGGCGCCGGGAGGAAAATCCTCGCAGATAGCCGAGAGGCTTACAGATGGCGGTTTCCTTCTCTCCAACGAATACGTACCGAAAAGGGCGAAGATAATCGTAGGAAATTTCGAAAGGCTGGGCTTGACAAACGCTATGGTCACCTCCCTTGATACTGCCGAATTCCCTAAAATGTTCCGCGGGGTGTTCGACCTCATAGTTTGCGATGCTCCCTGCTCGGGGGAGGGTATGTTCCGAAAGAGCGAGGAAGCGCTCACCGATTGGAGCGAAGAAAACGTAAGAGCTTGCGCCGAGAGGCAGCTATACATTCTCGAAAACCTCATCCCTGCCCTGAAGGCGGGAGGAAGGCTGGTCTACTCCACCTGTACATATTCGCTTGAAGAGAACGAAATGACGGTTGCCGCTATTCTGAAGGCGCATCCAGAGCTTGAAGTCATACCCGTAGAGGATAGACTTCTGCCATATACGCGCGACGGCATAGATTTTGACGGATGCCACCCCGAAATGAAGATGGCAAGAAGGTTTTATCCCCACGTATCAGAGGGCGAGGGACAATTCGTCATCGTTATGAAAAAGCGGGAAAATACAGAGGAAAAGTCAACTATACTTTACAAAGACGAGGGTGTTTTGCCATCGAAGAGTGAAATTCAAATTGTGGAGAAATTCTTAAAGGATAATTTCACGAAGATTCCAAAGGGAAGATTTATAAAGCAGGGCGACTTTATCTCCCTCGTTACACATAGCTGCCCTATACCAAAAAGATCGGTCTTTATGCCCGGCGTCGTTATAGGCGAGGTGCAGAAGAATATGCTCAAGCCCCACCATCAGCTCTTCTCTGCCTTCGGCAATGATATGAAGGTCAAGGTTGAGCTTACAAGAGGGGACTCGAGGGTGGAAAAATACCTTCGCGGCGAGGAGATCGACTGCGATACTACCGACGCAGGATGGTGCGCCGTATGCTATGAGGGCGTGCCTCTTGGCGGCGGAAAAATATCCTCGGGAAGGGTTAAAAATCATTACCCGAAGGGACTGAGAAATAAGTAAAAGTAACATTTATTAAAACGCTTTGAAAGAAAACAAAATGGCAAAAGCGCGCTTGAAAACGCGAAAATAAAAAACGCTTTTGAAATATACTCAAAAAAGCGAAAAAATTCAGAAATAATTTATTTTAAGGAGATAAACTAAAATGGAAAACAAAATTCTTGCAAACGTTGGCGGTATCGCCATCACAAATCAGGAGATCGACGAATTCATCGCAAATCTCGGTCAGAGAGGACAGGCATACAACACTCCCGAGGGTAGAGCCGCTATACTCAATCAGCTTGTAGCAAATAAGCTCCTTCTTCTTGACGCGAGAAAGAACCTTCTTGAAATGGAACCCGAATTTAAGGCTCAGCTTGCTAAATTCAAGGAGAACCTTCTTGTAAGCTACGCTACCGAAAAGGCAATTTCCGCGGTTACCATTTCCGACCGCGAGGTTGAAGAATACTACAACGCAAACTCCGAGAGATTTATGAGCGAAGAAGCAGTTTCCGCAAGCCATATTCTCGTTGCTACAGAGGACGAGGCAAGAGAGATCTACGGAAGAATCGCAAGCGGCGAGTCTACCTTCGAGGAAGAGGCTCTTGCTCACTCCACCTGCCCCTCCAAGGCAAACGGCGGCAATCTTGGCGAGTTTGGCAGAGGACAGATGGTTCCCGAATTCGACAAGGCTGTTTTCGAGATGGAGGTTGGCGAGATTACAAGCGAGCCCGTTAAGACACAGTTTGGCTACCACCTCATCAAGCTTAACGAAAAGAAGGCTGCAGCTGTTACTCCCCTTGAGGAGATCAGGGATGAGCTTAAATCTGTTCTTCTCGACGAGAAGAAGCATCAGGCTTATGAGTCCAAGATCAATCAGCTGAAGATACTCTTCCCCGTTGATTACCTTAACTGATGAGAGAGGACTACACCTTAGAAAAAAAGCGATTTCTCGAGCTTGCGAAAAAGTCATATAACTCGGGAATATACACCTTCACCGACTTCCTCGGCCTTGGCGAGCAATCGGCATTTCACGAGATAGAAAGAGAGCTTGTGGGTATTCCCTACTCTGCCTTTGGCGGCGTAGAGGGGGCTGAAAGGGTGATAATAAGGTTTGGCTCAGAGGAGCTTTGCGGCTATGATATGCCCTACCCTATCAGCACAGTTCTTTGCGAGCCATTATCGGATAAATTTGCAGAGAAGCTTTCCCACCGTGACTTTTTAGGCGCAATACTTAATCTCGGCATCGAAAGATCGGTGCTTGGCGATATTGCCATCGTGGATAACCGCGCCTACATTTTCGTCAAGGATAATATGGCGGATTTCGTGGCTGAGGGGCTTACGAGAGTAAGAAAAACCTCGGTTAAGTGCCGTATAGTTGACTCTGCGCCCGAGGGTGGTCTTTATAATACCAAGACAATCAAGATTCAGGCGGTTGGCGAGAGGATCGACGCCCTTGTGGCGAAGGTGTTCTCCATCTCGAGAGACGACTCGGCTACCCTCTTTTCAAGAGGTCTTGTCTTCATTTGCGGCAGATGCTGCGAGTCGGTTTCTCAAAGATTAAAGGAGGGCGACCTTGTCAGCGTTCGCGGCTATGGAAGATTTATCTACCGCGGAATTGAAGGACATACCAAGAAGGGAAAATTAAATATCATTATCGAGCAATACGTATAACCCTCAATAAAAGCTAGTAAATGTAAACTTAAAATTACATTTTCATAATAAAAACGGCAGTTTGGCGTAAAAACCATTCTGCCGTTTTTTTGTTTTTTGTGTTATATAAGCTTTACTTTACCTTTCTGCCACTCCGTTGATTACCAACGAAAGATTAAATCTATCTTTCTGCTACTCCGTTGATTATCAACGGAAGCTTTAACCTATCTTTCTGCCACTCCGTTGATTATTAATATCAATTCTTCGGTTGGAATCGGTACATTCGAGCGAAGCTCATAGGCATATTCTCCGTTGTTCCATAAGTAAAGATGGAATACGTCGGAATTATGGTGATAAACCTTTATATTTTCTATAGTTATATATTCATAGCTTCCGCTTTCATTATCAAAAGCATAGGTGTAACCGTCCAATATGATTTGACTAAAGCGGATAAAGCTACCGTCACTGTTGCGATATTCATATCTGATATTGGTTGGGTCTGCGATAGTATCTTCCAACACATACCCTTCCGGTACGTATGATAGTTCATATACCTCTTCTATCATTTTTCCTTCGTTGGCCTTGTCCGAGAACATGATCACGATACAATTATCATAAAATTCCTCTATGAAGTCTCTGATCTCATTTCTGTATGCGCAGCCGGCGAGCAACAATGCGGCGGCAACGATGATAGCCGCGATCTTTGCTTTTGTCAGCTTCCATACAGATTTTCTTTCGTAAGTGCCGTCAAGAATAGCCTGCATAGCAGCCTTGTGTCGATCCGAGGGCTCGATCTTTTCGTCAAGGTCAGCCTCATTGGTTTTACTGCTCATAGCTTCAAACAGCGCTTCCCTGAATAGCTCTAAATTGCTTTTCTCCATACCTGTTAACCTTCCTTTAGAGATTCCAGCAAGAGGATCCTTCCTCTCTCCAGTCTTGTATAGACAGTTTTCGCGGAAATGCCCATAAGCTCGGCTATTTCCTTAACGGTTTTTTCTTCAAAATAAACAAGGTATAGAGTATCGCTATACTTATCATCAAGCCTTTTGAGAGCTTCTACAACCTCGTTGTATCTTTCTTTGATTTGAAGACTGTCTATAAATATATACTCCGAATTTGTGCAAATTTCTTCATTTAATTCCGAAAAATTAGATTTTTTTCGAAAAATGTTAGCAATTTCATTATTAACGATGGTGGTGAGGAGATTTTTTAGGCGTTGTTTGCTTGATGAAAAATCTATTTTATCAATGCTTCTTGTTACTTTTACAAAGGCGTTTTGAACGGCGTCCTCGGCATCGTAGTAGGGATTGTCACTACCGCGTTTGTTTAACTCTTTAGTTGCATAGCGGAGCAAATAATCGTGAAAGCTTTCATATAAATATGTAATTTTACTATGGTCTGATTCATCCGATATGGATAATAGAAAGAGTAACATAATGCCCTCGTTTGAATTGTATTTTATTCATTTTACCATAATTCACCTTGTCGGTCAATGGTTTTTATGAAAAAACATATAAATTTATGAAAATTGTGCATAAAATCTTGTTTTTTTGAAATTTTTTACAAAAAAATAAAAAAATCAAAAAAACTTTTTAAGAATTTGAAGAATTTCGGGAAGAAAAAGCGTATTACTATATAGAAGGATAAAAAATAATGTTTTTTGTAGAGTATCTTCAATCTATAATATATAAAAAAACTCTGGGAGGTATACGCCAATGTTCTATTTAACATTTTAATTCCCAGCTCTGTTGGCTCGGAAAATGATTGACTTACATAATAAATATTACATTTCAAAAATTTCTATAAAGAAAGGATATAAACTATGAAAAAGAAACTTATTGTAGCAATTGCTGCTATGCTTATTATTGTTATTGGAGTAGGAGTTCTCACCGGTAGTGAGATCCTTTTCGATAAAGCAACCGATGTTATTGACGTTAATGATGCAATCTATGTGAATATTTGGCTCCAGGATAATTTTGACACCAAATATTTTGGTGATGAAGGCAAAGCTGTTGTTGCAGATCTGTTAGATGGCGGACTTCTGAGCAATGACGAGGATGAAGTAGGTAAATTCATAAATAGAGTCGGCACAAATCTGAGAACTAATGAAAATCTTGCTATGATTGTAATACGAGGTGTTGATCTTTCCGTAGTTTTTGATCGTGAGGCAATAGAAAACGCTCCTTATCACATTATCTATGTAGATACTACCACAGGACAGTATGTTGTCTATAAAGGTGTAATAAGATACAACTCCAGTAATAGTTTTGGTCAGGAGGTACACGAGAAATATATATCTGTCATCGGTGGTGGAATGGATGCAAATAAGCTCTTAAGTTATGTTAAAGCCGACTAATAAAAAATGATATCAGGGTATCATTATCTAATTGATGTGCTACTCAAACGTGTATTTCTTAAACATTTATATAAGGTAAAACGTAAATAGGCGAGGGGCAACCCTCGCCTTAAAAAATGACAACAGACAAAAATACCTAAAAAGATGATTATAAAAGCAGAAATAAAGGTTCCTAATAGTAATTTAAAAACTTTTTGTAAACAAATAGAAAAAGTTGAAGAATTTTTTGAAAAGAAAAGATATATAGTAAGTAGGGGAGGACATAAACCTACATTTTTCCCTATCTTTCGCGCCTTTGATAGATGAGAAAAATGCAGGCTCCTCCCTGAATAATTAAAAGGGACCTTGCACCAATGGGTATTTGTATGTTTTGAGTAAATATTGACAAATACGAAAAAAGATGTATAATTAAAATATGAGTGTTAAAAAAATCTATATGATTTCAAAAATTGTTTTATCACAAAGGAGGAATTATTTATGAAAAAACTATTAAAGGTATTAGGAATAATTCTATTGATTCCTATAGTTTTGTGTGCAGGCATTTTTGTCTTTTTTGCTATCGAAGTTTCGGTTCCAGATGACTTTAATTATGTAGTTAATAATGATCAAAACACTTGTACAATACTCAGTGCAAAAAATATGAATACCCCTTATTTGATAGTTCCCAAAGAAATCGATGGGTACACTGTTACAAAAATCGCTTCTGGGGCATTTGAAGGACATAAATGCATGGAGGTAGGTTTGCCAGAAACTATTGAATATATAGGCGAAGGTGCTTTTGCATATTGTGAGAACCTTTTCGAAGTTGAAGGAATTGAAAAGTGTACTAATTTAAAAGAAATTCAACCATATACTTTTAGAGATTGCTATCATCTCGAAGTCATGGTGCTACCTGAGGGACTCGAAAAAATCGGAGAGTACGCATTTTACAAATGCTATAGAAACCTAACAGACATAACTATACCTTCAACTGTAACTACTATAGATTATGGAGCTTTTACATCTTGCCAGGAATTGACCAAAATCACTATCCCGGCATCAGTTGAGTTGATAGGAGTGAATTTATTTGAGGCATGTATCAGCCTTGAATCGATAGAGGTTGAAGCGGAAAACGCTAATTATCGCTCGGTTGACGGAGTTCTTTACACAAAAGGAATGAAAATACTGTGTGCATACCCAAGCAACAAAGCAGGTGAAGAGTACACGATTCCTGATGGTGTAACAACGATTGCCACTGGTGCTTTTGCATATCCTCAGCATCTTAAAACACTTAACATTCCTGAGTCTATCGAGTTAATAGACGAGAATGCTTTTATAGATATTTATATGTTATCACTGCTCGATACAATCAATTACAACGGCACTGTAAGGATGTGGAAAAACATTTACATACATCCTGATTGGAATACCAATTATCATCCTAACTTCACCATCTATTGCAAAAATGGAAGGATATCCAAAGACGGAACAGTGACATATAACTAAAAAAACTAGGCGAGAGATTTTTCCCTCGCCTTTTTCAAAAAAAGCAAAAAAAGTCAGCACCAAGCGGGATTTTTCCCAAGTGGTACTGACTTTTTGTTTTGAAATTTATGCTCTTCTCACTAGGGTGCCTATAACGGTTTCCGGAAGAGATAGACCGAGCTAAGTTTTTAGTCTTGAGCCTTGATTTCGTTTTGTTTTAATAACTATGTAAGGCGAAGCCAAGATACGGTATTAATCTATTATCTGCGCCTGAAGATTCTGAAGAATGCGCCAAGGGCTATGCCAAGAACCGAAGATATGAACCAATAGAAGAAGAATTCAAGCATCGAAACAGGATCAAGATAGAAGCCAAGGAAATTAATTACCGTATAGAAGAACATTGCCATAACGGCGCAGACGTAAAGTCCAAGCGCATAAATGATAGGCAGATACCAAGCTTTTGCAATTCCTCTGATAAACGCGTGCTTAAAGGACATAATGAAAAGGGATAATACAGATAAAAAGAAGGCGGCCGTCACATAGATGTGGAAGCGCTCAGCTCCGCCCATAACGTCCTCTGTAAACATATATCCCCACACTACAATGGCGATGCACCAGAGAAAATAGCTGATGCGGGTGAATTTTAGCCTCTCCTCGGGATCTCGGGTCTCCCTTTCGATCTTCTTTTCAAGAAGCCAATCAGATAAGCTCATAAACAGTCCTCCTTTAATATTATATTATAGATTATATATTCAAAAGCTATTTTCGCTTGAATATTCTGCACACCAATCCGAAGATAACGCCGATAACCGAAGGAACAAACCAATAAAATGCGAAAGGAACAAACATCCAATCACTAATTTTCCATTCTAGCTGATGTAATATTGCATAAAGGTTGTTTCCAACATAAAAGGCTATAAACATCGCCGAACCTGATATGAATGGGTATATTATTGTCCTAAATTTAAAGCCTCTTACAAAGGCAATCCTAAATGACGAAACCAAAACCGATATTGTGGACACGTAAAGAATCGGGAAAATAAACTCCGACACATCAGACCATACCTCAACCGCTCCTACGTATACAAAAGCCAAGGGAATCATTATTACGTACCAAAAGAGAGGATCTAAGAATAACCTTATAAGCCTTGTTAATCCATTTACTTTTTCTGCTTTTTTACGCATAAATTGATTCCTTCCCTCCGGGGTATTTTCAGCCCTATCTCGGCTGTTGAATATATTATACCACATTTAGAAAAAAATGTCAATAGCCCGACCCCATAATTAAGAGGCCGGGCTACTATTCAAAGGATGACCGTTAATTTATTCTTTTGAGGATGAAGTCAGCCATTGATCTGACGTCGCAAAAGACGAGATCTGCTCCACAAGATGTAAGCTCCTCTTCGCTGCGGAAGCCCCAGCCTACGCCGAGGGTATGGGCTGCGCCAAAGGCCTTGCCGAAGGTCATATCAACGCCGCTGTCGCCCACGTAGATGACCTCGTCTGCGGTAACGGAAAGCTCACGGAGCATTGCCTCTGCCGCAAGGGTAGAGGGCTTCAGGGGAACTCCCTCTCTGCCGCCGAGGATAACGTCAAAGATACAGGGATAAAAATGCTCCGCGGCAGAGACGGTTGTGGGGTGAGGCTTATTTGAGATAACGCCCAGCTTTATCCCTCTCGCCCGAAGCACCGAAAGAAGCTCCATCATACCCTCGTATCTTTCGGTGAGATGGTAGGGGCTTTGGTCATAGGCGGCATTGTATTCGGGGAGGATCTTATCGAGAAGTTCCTCGGTCAGCGCCCCCTTTGATTCAAGAGAGCGTTCAATGAGTTTTCTCGCTCCGTCGCCGATGAATCTTTTACATTCTTCCTCGGTTATAGGCGAAATGCCGTATTTTTGCAATGTTTTATTTACAAAATGCGTGATTGTAACGATAGTATTAAGTATCGTTCCGTCAAGGTCAAAAATTATTGCTTTGATCATTTTTTGCTTTTGGGAGAGTTTTTCCCCTTTCCTTTTATTATTTTGGCGGGTAGCTTTTGCCACCCGCCGTTTTTATTCAGCGCGGTTAATTAAGGCTCATTTTCCTAAGCAATAAGAAAATCTGCCTTATTCAACCCTTTAACTCTTATATTTTCTCAAGGCGGGCAAAGGTTGCCATAAGCTTCTTCGTCTCGCCCGTATCAAATCTTACCTCGTAAAGCACGTCGCCGCCCATATCTCTTGAAGAAAGAACGGTACCCTCGCCGAAGGTGGCGTGGCGAACTCTCTGCCCCACCGAATATCTCTCGATTCCGTACTGAGCCGCGCCGCTTTTTCCTGCCTGTGGCTTAGGCTTCTGACCGATATCTACAGGACGGTTGAACTCGCGGAAATATCCGCTCTGCCGCTCTGCTCCGAATCTTGGGGCGGCAGGTCTTTGGGTATACGACTGCACTCTCGGGGGAGCAGGTCTCGGTCTATCGTACTCGATAAGGTGAGGAGGCAGCTCCATCTTGATAAATCTTGACAAAGGATTATACGCGCTCTTTCCGTACATAAGACGGTTTTTAACGTGGGTTATATACAGCTGCTCCTTGGCTCTGGTTATTGCAACGTAGGCAAGACGGCGCTCCTCGCTCATCTCGCTTGGCTCACCGATATTCTGCATCGAGGGGAAGATTCCGTCCTCCATTCCCGCAAGGAATACTACGGGGAATTCAAGTCCCTTCGCCGAATGTACCGTCATAAGCACTACCGCGTCAGCATTCGAATCATATTTATCAACGTCGCTGATAAGAGAAATTTCCTCGAGGAAGCCCGACATCGTAGGCTCTATCTCGCTCTCCTCGCACCGCTTTTCATACTCTACTGCGGCGGAGATAAATTCCTCTACGTTCTCGATCTTGGTCTCGCCCTCAAAGCCCTCGTCAATCAGCATCTGACGGTAGCCGCTACGCTCAAAGAGCTGTGTTATAGCAACCGAGGGAAGGGTTACCTCGCGCATACCCTCGAATATATCGGCAAACTCGCGGAGCTTATCCGCATTTTTGGAAAGCACCGAATACTCCTCCGCGTGCTTGATGATATTATACATTGAGGTTCCCATAAGAGAGGCAAGCTGCTCCACGGCATCCTGCGCCGCCTGACCGATCTTTCTTTTGGGCTCGTTGATGATTCTCTTTAGTCTGAGGTTATCCTCAGCGGAATAAAATACCGAGAGGTAGGCGAAAATGTCCTTGATCTCCTTGCGATCATAGAAGCCCATATCGCCAAGAACTCTATAGGGCATACCGCTTTTCGCAAAGGTGGTCTGAAGAGATCTTCCCAGCGCGTTTACTCTATAGAGAACGGCAAAGTCGGAATACTTCCTGCCCTCAGTGTGAACGCTCTTGATAATGCGGTCTACGATGTATCTGCCCTCGGAATTCTGATCCTCTGTCTCGCGGAGGATGATCTTTGAGCCCTCGCCCTTATCGCACCAGAGCTTTTTATCGCGGCGGTCGTCATTATGGCGGATGACCGCGTTTGCCGCCGCAAGAATATTTCCTGTTGAACGGTAGTTTTGCTCCAGCTTCACCACGGTGGCATCCTCGTAGGTCTTATCAAAGTTAAGAATGTTCTCAATGGTGGCTCCGCGGAACTTATAAATAGACTGATCGTCATCGCCAACGACCATTATATTTCTGTGTCCGTCTGAGAGGATCTTGGTGAGGACGAACTGCGCGTAGTTGGTATCCTGATACTCGTCAACGAGAACGTACTTGAATTTATTTTGATAGTATTCACGTACGCCTCTGTCCTCCTCAAGAAGCTCCACCGTTTTCATTATGATATCGTCAAAGTCCACCGCGTTATACTCGCAAAGTCTTTTCTGATAGAGCTTATAGATCTCGCGGATATCGCGGGCGCGGGGATCGCGGGAGTCCTCCATATCGTCGGGGAGCTTCAATTCATCCTTCGCCGCGCTGATCTGATTACATACAACCTTTACGGCAAGGCGCTTCTCATCAATGTCGAGATCCTTCATACACATAGTTACAAGACGCTTTTTATCGTCGGTATCGTATATGGAGAAGCCATCGCGAAGGCCGATCTTATCGCCGTACTTGCGGAGTATTCTCATACAAATGGAATGGAAGGTTCCTGCCCATATAGCCTTTGCCATCTCCTCGTCACCGAAGGTCTTTACAAGTCTTTCCTTGATCTCATTCGCCGCCTTATTGGTGAAGGTGATGGCAAGCACAGACCAAGGGGGACAGGGCTCGGTTATGAACTGAGGGAGAATGTCCGAGATCTCATCGGGGGTGAGGGCGAGGGCATTCTCAAGGGCAAGGACGTCCTCCTCGGAGAGCCCATCGGGAACGAAGTCGGAGAAATAAGCATTGCCGTATTTTATAACGTAGGATATTCTGTTTACAAGAACGGTTGTCTTGCCGCTTCCCGCGCCCGCAAGCACTAAGAGCGGCCCTTTTACGGTGAATACCGAGCGGCACTGCTCGGGGTTAAGAAATGCTCCGTACGCCTTGTCAAATAAGGCGCGCTTTGCGCTCAGATATCTGTTTTTCATTTTCTCTTGATTTTCTTTCATTAAATAATATAGGATATAATTATAGAATCCTTACGGTTCAAAATTATAGCTTCGTAAAAATTACTTTATGTCGTACTAATCTGCCGATTTCGGAAAACCGAAAATGCTCTCAAAAAAAGCATGGCATCGGTAGGTTTTATCTCTTAAAACTCCGACTTTTACACAGTTAAATCGGCTATTGTTGGGGTTTTCCACAATTCGGAATGTGGAAAATGTGGAAAACTTTTTACCACACAAAACCCCTATTTCGCCGAAAGATGTTGGCAATTTCGGGATTTCGGACAAGTTATCAACAATCCGGATGTGGAAAATGTGGAAAAGTCAGCTCGATATGGAAAAGTCGACTTTTTTCGACGCTTACCAAATTTGCCTTTGTGGAAAGTCTGCAGGAGAAACTCGGTGGAAGCTTATTTCTGCCCTGTATTTTCAGCATTTTCGCTTCGTAATTTCTCCGATTTTTTATTTTTTCCTGGGCCTACCGCTATTTTTAGCGCTCTTTTTGGAGTTTGCTGAGGCGCGAGGCGCACCGCTGTCGGTCATCCTTGCCGCTTCTCTCTTGATTCTCTGAGCGTCATCACCGAAGATTCTGTCTAGTTTCGTTGACTTTTTAGGCGTGTTTTGCAAAGGGTTGTTTACCTTTCGCTTACCTGCGCCTTTTTGTGTGGTCTTGCCTCTTTTGCCCTGAGACTCCGAGGAGGTCACCCTTCCCCTGGTAGATTTCTTGCCGTTTTTAGCGACTTTTTTCAGAGGAGAAAGGTTGCTTCCTCTTCCCTGCCCGAAGGCGGGACGAACGAGAAACTCGGGGCCGTTACCTATAAGATCCTCTCTTCCCGCAAGGGCGAGAGCCTCTCTTACGAGATTTGCGTTCTCAGGCTTGGAATACTGAAGAAGGGCGCGCTGAAGCTTCTTTTCATGATAGTCGGTAGTGACATACACGCGCTTGCCCGTCATGGGATGAATGCCCGTATAATACATAACCGTGGAGATAGTTCCGGGGGTGGGATAGAAGTCCTGCACCTGCTCGGGAAGGTAGCCCCACTTCTTCAGCCAAAGCGCCATCTCAACCGCATCGTTCATAGTTGCGCCGGGGTGGCTGGACATAAGATAAGGAACGAGATACTGCTCCAGCCCTGCCTCCTCGGTGAGCTTGAAGTATTTCTTCTTGAATGCCTCGAAGACATCAATGGAGGGCTTGCCCATCATCATAAGGGCATTATTTGAGCAATGCTCGGGAGCAACCTTCAACTGACCCGACACGTGGTGGGAAACAAGCTGGCGGAAGAAGGAATCGTCCTCATCGTAAACAAGATAATCAAAGCGGATGCCGCTTCTGACGAATACCTTTTTAACCTTTTCTATTTTTTCGATCTCACGGAGCATGTGAGCATACTCTGTGTGATCCACCTTCAGGTGCTTGCAGGGGGCGGGAGAAAGACATTTCTTGCCCGGGCATACGCCGCATTCCTTCTGCCTGTCGCAGGAGGGGTAACGGAAGTTGGCGGTAGGGCCGCCTACGTCGTTAATATAGCCCTTGAAATCGTCCATTGCCGCGATCTTCTTTGCCTCGGTTATAACGCTCTCCTCGCTTCTTGATCTCACCTCGCGTCCCTGATGAAAGGCAATAGCGCAGAAGTTACAGGCGCCGAAGCAGCCGCGATTATGAGTGATGGAATGCTTCACCTCAGTTATAGCGGGAACACCGCCCATACTGTCATAATCGGGGTGGAAATCTCTTGCGTAGTGCAAGGAATAGACGTAGTCCAGCTCCTCTCGCTCAAGGGGGGGCATAGGGGGATTCTGAACCAGCATTTTATCGTCGTAATACTCGATAAGAGCCTTGCCCTTAACCGAGTCGGTATTCTTATACTGAATAGCGAAGGCCTTAGCGTAAGCCTCCTTATCGGTTTTAAGATCGTTGTAGTCTCCTATCTCTATGGAGTCAAAATGTACTGTCTCGCCTTTTTTGGCAAGATACACCGTTCCGCGGACGTCGCGAATCTTTTTGATGGGAACGCCCTTATCAAGAAGCCTCGCGATACGGCGAAGGATATTCTCGCCCATACCGTAGGTAAGGATGTCCGCTCTGGAATCCACCAAAACAGATCTTCTCACTCTGTCATCCCAATAATCGTAGTGGGCAAAGCGGCGAAGGGATGCCTCAAGACCGCCGATGATGATGGGCACGTCACCGTAGGCCTCTCTTATTCTGTTGCAGTAAACGATAACCGCGCGGTCGGGGCGCTTGCCCATAGCTCCGCCGGGAGAATAGTAATCGTAAGATCTCTTTTTCTTTGACACCGTATAGTGAGCCACCATAGAGTCAATATTACCGCCAGTTACCAGGAAGCCGAGACGGGGTCTGCCGAAGCGTTTGAAATCCTCGCAGCTCTTATAGTCGGGCTGCGCGAGAATAGCAACTCTGAAGCCCTCTGCCTCAAGGACTCTTGAAATTATAGAAACACCGAATGACGGGTGATCAACGTAAGCATCGCCGGTTACGTAAACGAAGTCAACGTCAGCCCAGCCGCGGGATTTGACATCGTCCATATTAACGGGGAGGAAGTCTTGTCTGTTTTTCATATCATACCTATCATTTGCCGTTAACCAATGATTTTTCGGCAATTTTGTAAAGTTTAGTTTGCTTATTTTCTAAAATCGGGGTGAATCTCTGCCACCCCGATTTTTTGTTTGCTGTTGATTTACTGTCAGTTCGCTCCGGACTGCTTATGCCTAAGAGCAAGGAAAATCCGGCGAAGCGATCTTTTGCGCCAGCTTTTTATATAACGAACTCGTCAAGCGTTACCTCGGTCTGCTCGCCGTTTTCCATATTGCGGAGCTGAGCCACACCCGAGTCAACCTCGCTGTCGCCAATGATGAGAGTATAGGATGCGTGAAGCTTGTTTGCATACTTCATCTGCGCCTTAAGGCTTCTGCCTACAACGTCGCACTCTGCGTATTTTCCGAGAGAACGAAGACGCTCGCAGATCTCAAGGCCCTTGATCATAGCGCGCTCTCCGAGAGCGGCGATATATACGGAAGGCGCGGGAGTTTCTACCTTATCAAGGCCAAGCTCGCGAAGGGCGAGAATGAGTCTTGTGATACCCATACCGAAGCCGATACCGGGAAGCTCGGGGCCGCCGAGAGAGGATACAAGGCCGTCGTATCTTCCGCCGCCGCAAACTGTGGACTGCGCGCCGATGCCCTCTGCGATAAACTCGAATACAGTACCTGTATAATAGTCAAGACCTCTTACGATGGAGGAGTCCACCACGTAGTCGATCTTCATTGCACTGAGCGCATCCTTTAGCATAGCAAAATCGAAGTTGCACTTCTCGCAAAGGTGATCTACGGTCTTAGGAGCGCCGAGGGCGATCTTGTGGCAATCGGGATTCTTGCAGTCGAGAAGACGGAGAGGGTTTTTCTCAAGCCTTGTCTTACAGGTATCGCAAAGGCAATCGATATTGCCCTTGAAATAATTAACAAGAGCCTCTCTGTATGCGGGTCTGCACTCCTTGCAGCCGATAGAGTTAACGTGGAGCTTAACGTTCTTCAGGCCGAGACGGCGAAGAACAGAATTAGCAAGGGAAATAGCGGTAGCATCGGATGCGGGACTGTTAGAGCCGAACATCTCAGTACCGAACTGGAAGAACTCACGGCTTCTGCCTGCCTGGGGCTTCTCGTGACGGAAGCAAGACATAATGTAATAGTATTTTAAGGGAAGGGGATCGGAGCATCTGCCGTTTTCAATGATGGCTCTTACTACCGATGCGGTTCCCTCGGGGCGAAGGGAGATGGATCTGTTCTCATCTCTGTCGGCGAAGGTGTACATTTCCTTCTGCACCACGTCGGTGGTATCGCCCACGCCTCTTACAAACAGCTCTGTGTTCTCAAAGGTGGGGGTGCGGATCTCGCCGTAGCCGTATTTTTCAGCCTCCTCGCGCATAATGCCCTCTATGTGTCTCCATAGGGGTGTCTCATCGGGAAGTATATCCATTGTGCCTTTAATCTTCTGAATCATTTTTATATCTCCAAATCTTAATTTATTTCAATATCACCGTAGGCGTAAGAAAGAAGAAGGTCGATCCTCTCCTCATCGCCTATCCAACAGAGCATTCCTATCACCGCCTCAAAGCCGGTTGCCGCCCTATAGTCTGCCGCGCTTGCGTTCTTGGGCTTGTTGAGATGCCCGGAATTAGCCGCTCTTTTATATACCTCAAGCTCATCCTCAAGAAGCAGATGCTGTATTTTTCGCATTGCCTCCGCCTGACTCTTTGCCGTGACGTATGAAAGAGATTCGGCATTCAGGTCACCTGACTTGCTGAGACCTCTTTTGATAAGCATCCGTCTGACGTAAAGCGAGTGCCTCGCGTCGCCAAGATAAGCAAGTGCCATTGCCGACGGCAGATCTGCTCCTAAAATCTTTTCGTGCATAAAATACTCCAAAGTGAAAATCTTTACCCTTTATTTTAACACAATAAAGAAATAAAATCAATAGGGATAGGGGGCGTTTAGGAGATTTTTGTAGATTTTTTTCATGCTTTTTGAGTTTTCCCAGGGATTTGATGCGCCGTTTTATGGAAGAGGTGTAAAATATTTTTAAAAACTTGATAAAAATACTTGAAATTGCACCCAAGGTTATGATATACTATTAAAGTCGGAG
>JAZTXP010000045.1:0-38169 GCA_045636465.1 Eubacteriales bacterium | reverse complement strand
CCCCCGCCCCTTCGCAAAAATCTCAAAATCGCCGCTTTAATTCTGCGGGAGAAAAACCATAAAAACAGGCGTGTTTTGTAAATTCAGCATTACATTTTAGCATAAAAAGGAACTGATTTTTCGTCAGTTCCTTTTTTATATCATTTTGTTTTTATATCTTTTGCTATTACATTTTTCTTGGTTTTTACGGTACTGTGGAGCATCATTTATCCTCTAGTGAAGATCTTAAAGGCTACGCCGAGGATCGTTTTGGAGCAAAGGAGAACGATGCTGGCAAAGACTCTCACTATCATAATGAGAAGAAGTATCATACCAACGGAGTTGATAACGGTGGATACCGTAGTGTAAGCTACGGGGTTGATGAGCCGGAAAATTACGTTGAAGAGGATTATACCCAGGATCACTGCTGGGAATGTGAAGATCGCATCGGCAGGGCCTTCTTCGCTTACATCCTCGTCATCTTCGTCCTCATCATCGTCACCCTCTTTGTAGATCTCGATAAAGTAGTCGGAGAGGAATATTACGATCACCGCGAAGATTACTAAAAGCACCGCATTTTCGTTAAGGCCGCCCATTACAAGCCTGTTCCATATAATGTCGGTGAAAGCGCTCCACATTCTTTTGAAATATTCAAGATTGGTGGTTCCGCTCTGAAGCGCTGTCCATTGTCCTATACCTGAAACTACTCCGCTGAAGGTGTTTGGAAGCATAAGGGCGAGGGAAAGTATAGTAAGGGCAGGACCCATAAGTATCCACACTGCGTTGGCGATATACTTTCCTATTTGCATAATAGGGTTATACCAATAGTATTTTGAGCTGTTATAGTTATACTTAACGCTAAGCTCGCCGCCGATCACCGCTACGTCAAGATCCTCGGGGCGATTGAAGCTGAGGAACAGAATGGGAAAACGAAGAAGCTCGGAGAACATTGTTACAGTCCAGCTCTTGATTATTAAGGTGGGTTTATCGATCCATTTCGGCAGCCTTGAGCCGAATTTGTCGGTTACCAGACTTGCAAGCCAAGGGAGTATAAAGATATTGACTACAAAGAACATTATCTGCGCTATTATGTTGAGTACAACCATGATGTATACGCCTCCGTTATCACTCCTCGTGATCTTTCCTTTTCGGGAATATTTTGTGCCAAAGGGAGAGGGCCTTTTCCTTTACCTTATTGATTCTTTCCCTGATCTTCGCCTTCGCTTCAAGCTGCTTGATCTTCTTTTTAAGGGTTTCAAGAGTCATATTCTTGATATCCTGCAGCTTACCCTTGAGCTTCAGCTTCTCATACTGATCGTAGGTATAAAGGCCTATGTTTGCGGCAAAATCGTATACCTCTATATGCTCAAAATCGTGGGCCTCGTGGCGATACCAGCCAAGGCTGTCCGCATATCCGCGGTGAAGAAGATCCCAGAAATCGTCCTTTTTATCAAGAGGAATCAGGTTGAATATCTTATAGCAACGGCTGGCGGAGAAATTGAGAAAGGACTTGGAGAGGGGGATATACATACCGTGTCGCATAAGGAATTCCTTAACGCGCAGATATACCACAGGAACCTGGTCGTAGTGCTTCTTGAAGAGCTTTGCTCTATGCTGAAGATGATATATTCTGTGATGCACGAGAGTTTCGTTTACTCTGCTTACTCTGTCGGCGAGAGAAAGGGCGCAGCAAACGAAATAAACGTCCTCGAAGACGTAAAGCTCGGGGGAAAACAGAATTTCCTTCTCCTTGATAAAAGCGGAGCTGAAGAGCTTATTCCACACGTAACCGGTGGTGCTTTGGAGAATGAAATCGGGAAATTCGTTCTTTGATGCCACAGTTCCGCCGGCATAGATATTTCCATGCTCCTCCTCAGCGCTCTTGATGAACCTTGCCTTCTTATTATCGTAGAGGTCAAAGCCGGTAGCCACGATATCCAGGTCATTTTCCTTGGCAGTGGTGTAAAGCTTCTCAAGGAGGGTTTCCTCATAAAAATCGTCTGCGTCAAGGAAGATCATATACTCGCCCACGGACTTAAGAAGGCCCTTGTTTCTTGCGGTACCGATTCCGATATGGCTCATCTCAATAAGCTTTACTCTCTCGTCCTTCCTTGCAAAAGACTTGATTATCTCCACCGATTTATCGGTAGAGCCATCGTCAACGCAGATCAGCTCAAAATCGGAGAGAGTCTGCGAAAGAATAGTTTCGATAGCCTGGGTGATATAATCATCCGCATTGTAGACCGGCATGATTACAGACACCTTGCAGGAGTAGCTTTCCGGCTTCAGCTGAGGTATATTTTCATTGGGAGCATTTTCGGTGGAGAGATTCTCTATCTCCATACCGCCTATATTTTCAGTATTCATAGAGGGATCCTTTCCTTCTTTGATAAGCTGTATTTATAAAAATTACTTTAATACATATATTGTACCATTAAATTCATCTTTTGTCAATAGCTTTTTATATTGCTCTGCTTTTCGCCTGTTTTTCAGACCGCCTCAACAAGCTCCACTATCCACTCAATGCAGGTAATGCGGCAAAAATGAAAATATTAGTTTGCATTTTATCTATTTTTATAACGCATTTTCCCGTATTTCAAAATATGCATCTTTATAATGTTTTTCGTACATTTTCATAACACAAAAGCGAGGCCATCAAAGTGACAGCCTCGCCTGCAGCTATTCCATCAAGGCAACACACTCGCCTCGGGATAGCCCGATTATATAAGCTTTTAGAAATTACTCTGTGATTACAGGAGCATCCTCGGTAGACCAAACCACCTTATCCTCTTCCATAATGGAGGGAGCTTCGATCTCGGCAACCTCTATGCCGTCATCGGCATCTGCCTCTGCAACGTAGCTCTCAAGAACCTCAACCTCGTCGGCACCGGCCTTAGATGTATCCTCAATCTCAACTGCGCGGTACTTGCCAAGACCTGTACCTGCGGGAATGAGCTTACCGATAATAACGTTTTCCTTAAGACCCTGGAGTCTGTCGATCTTGCCGTTGATAGCAGCCTCGGTAAGAACCTTGGTTGTTTCCTGGAAGGAAGCGGCGGAAAGGAAGGACTCGGTCATAATAGCAGCCTTGGTGATACCGAGAAGAAGGGGTGCAGCCTCTGCCTTGCGAAGGCCTATCTCACCCTCGACAATTCTTCTTTCGATCTCCTCGTTAGCCTCGCGGAAGCGGATAACGTCAACCTTCGTACCAACGAGAAGGTCTGTATCACCTGCATCCTCGATCTCAACCTTACGGGTCATCTGTCTTGTAATACACTCAACGTGCTTATCGTTAATTTCAACGTCCTCACCGCGGTATACCTTCTGTACCTCGCGGATGATGTAGTCATAAACCGCATCGATACCGCTCATATGAAGAACGTCTGCGGGGTTAAGGAAGCCCTCGGTAAGCTGCTCTCCGCGCTTAACCTGCTGTCCGTCCTCAATGCAAAGGCGCATACCGAAGGGAATCTCGTATACGATCTCATCGGTTGTGGGCTCAACGGGATTCTGGATAATAACCTTGGAAAGCTTCTTATCGGAAACTATTCTTGCAGTACCTGTATACTCTGTAACAACAGCAGTCTTCTTAGGTCTGCGCGCCTCGAAGAGTTCTTCTACTCTGGGAAGACCCTGAGTAATATCCGAGCCTGCGACACCACCGGTATGGAAGGTTCTCATTGTAAGCTGAGTACCGGGCTCACCGATAGACTGAGCCGCGATTACACCTACAGCCTCACCGATAGCAACGGGAGTACCGTGAGCAAGGTCAGCGCCGTAGCAGTGTACGCAAACGCCGCGCTTTGCAAGACAACGGAGAATGGATCTTACTTCTACAGAGGTAAGGCCGTTGTCGATGATCTCTTGAGCAGTTTCCTCGGTGATCATAGTGTTAGCGGGAACGATAAGCTCGCCTGTTTCTTCGTTTACAACGTCATTCACAGTATATCTGCCAACAAGACGCTCAAAGAACTTCTCTACTACTACCTCGCCGGAAACGATATCGGAAACTACGATACCCGACTTAGCACCGCAATCCTCCTCGCGAACGATAACCTCCTGGGAAACGTCAACGAGACGACGGGTAAGATAACCCGAGTCAGCAGTACGAAGCGCTGTATCCGAAAGGGACTTACGTGAACCCTTAGCACCCATGAAGTACTCAAGCATTGTAAGACCTTCACGGAAGTTGGACTTAATGGGAATTTCGATCGTCTTACCGTTTGTAGCAAACATAAGACCACGCATACCTGCAAGCTGACGAAGCTGCTTGATAGAGCCTCTCGCTCCGGAGGTAGCGATCATATTAAGGGAGTTATACTTATCAAGGTTGTCGGTGAGGGCCTTAGTTACTGCGTCGGTTGTCTTATCCCAAACGCTGATAACCTGCTTATAACGCTCCTCATCGGAAAGCTCACCCCACTGATAAAGCTCGGTGATCTCGTCAACCTTTGCAGCAGCCTCCTCAAGGAGCTGCTTCTTCTTGGGGGGAATGGTCATATCGTAAACGGCGATAGAGAGAGCGGAACGGGTAGAATACTTATAACCCATAGCCTTGATGTTATCAAGAACAGATGCCGCCTCGGCAAAGCCGTGATACTTAATTGTAAGGTCAACTATCTCCTTGAGTTTCTTGGAGGTAGTCGCAAAGTTAACCTCAAGACCGAAGGGATCTACGCTTCTGTCAACGTAGCCGAGATCCTGGGGAATTCTCTTGTTGAAGATGAGACGACCGTAGGTAGCGTCGATGATGGCGCTCTTTTCCTCGCCGTCAATATTCTTGGTTACGCGAACCTTAATAGCCGCGTGCATACCAAGCTTGCCGTTCTCATAAGCCATCTCTACCTCGTCGAAATCTCTGAAGGTAGAGCCCTCGCCAAGCTCGCCTGCGCGGTCGATGGTGAGGTAGTAAGAACCAAGAACCATATCCTGAGAGGGAACGGTTACAGCCTTACCGGAAACAGGCTTAAGAAGGTTATTTGCAGAGAGCATAAGGAATCTTGACTCTGCCTGAGCCTCTGCGGAGAGAGGAACGTGAACGGGCATCTGGTCACCGTCGAAGTCAGCGTTGAAGGCTGTACATACGAGGGGGTGAAGTCTAATAGCTCTGCCCTCTACGAGAACAGGCTCGAATGCCTGAATGGAAAGACGGTGAAGAGTGGGCGCTCTGTTAAGGAGAACAGGATGCTCCTTAATTACGTAATCAAGAGCGTCCCAAACCTCGGGAGCGGACTTATCTGCCTTCTTCTTTGCGTCTCTGATGGAGTTAGCCTTCTGAGTCTCAATAAGTCTCTTCATAACGAAGGGCTTGAAGAGCTCGAGAGCCATCTCCTTGGGAAGACCGCACTGATAGATCTTAAGCTCGGGACCTACTACGATAACCGAACGGCCGGAATAGTCAACACGCTTACCGAGAAGGTTCTGACGGAATCTACCCTGCTTACCTCTGAGGATCTCGGAAAGAGACTTAAGAGGACGGTTGGACGCGCCTGTTACCGCCTTACCTCTCTTACCGTTATCGATCAGGGCATCAACGAATTCCTGAAGCATACGCTTTTCGTTTCTGATAATGATCTCGGGCGCGTGCATATCGAGGAAGTGCTTAAGACGGTTGTTTCTGTTGATAACACGTCTATACAGCTCGTTGATATCTGAAGCTGCGAATCTGCCGCCGTCGAGCTGAACCATAGGACGGATATCAGCGGGAAGAACGGGAAGATTTTCAAGTATCATCCACTCGGGACGGTTGCCGGACTTTCTAAAGGCCTCAACGATCTCGAGTCTCTTTATAATTTTTACCTTTTTAGGGCCGCTTGCCTCTGCAAGTCTGTCGCGAAGCTCACGGGAAAGAGCATCAAGGTCTATCTCGGCAAGAAGCTCGCGAACTGCCTCCGCGCCCATGCCTGCCTTGAATTCGCCCGCATACTTCTCCTGCGCGCTTCTGTATTCTGCATCTGTAAGAAGCTGACACTTTTCAAGGGGAGTGTTACCGGGATCGATAACGATGTATCTTGCAAAGTAAAGAACTCTCTCGAGAAGTCTTGTAGACATA
Organism: Eubacteriales bacterium; assembly: GCA_045636465.1. Classification (GTDB taxonomy): domain Bacteria; phylum Bacillota; class Clostridia; order Oscillospirales; family CAG-272; genus UBA1740. Next base: position 32,138 of record JAZTXP010000045.1, on the reverse strand, counting down.
TCCAGCATTGCGCCGATACGGGAAGGAAGCGCCTTGAAGTACCATATGTGGGAAACGGGAGCAGCAAGCTTAATGTGACCCATTCTCTCACGTCTTACCTTCTTGGTCGTTACCTCAACGCCGCACTTATCGCAGACCTTGCCCTTGAAACGAACTCTTTTATATTTACCGCAAAGGCATTCCCAGTCCTTGGTAGGGCCAAAGATGCGCTCGCAGAATAAGCCATCGCGCTCAGCTTTAAGAGTACGGTAATTTATAGTTTCAGCCTTTGTAACCTCACCGTGTGACCAGGAAGCGATCATCTCGGGAGAGGCGAGACCTATTTTAATAGAATCAAAATTATTTCTCATGAATTTTATTACCCTCTCTTTTTAGTTTTCCTCGTCGAAGTCATCGTCCGAGCCTTCCTCGAACTCATATTCCTCGTCAAAGCCAAAATCATCCTCAAGATCGGAATCATCGTAATCGTCGTCGGAAATATCATCGTCGAAGTCCTCCTCATCCTCGGTATCTTCGCCCTCGCTGTCAACAGCGCGCTCAACCTCATCGATGTTGGAGTAAACGGGAGTATTATCATCTACGCCGAGACCGGAGATATCAACCTCATTGCCCTCCTCGTCAAGAACCTTGACGTCAAGGCAGAGAGCCTGAAGCTCCTTAACAAGAACCTTGAAGGATTCGGGGATACCGGGAGTAGGAATATTCTGTCCCTTAACGATAGCCTCGTAGGTCTTGGTTCTGCCGGCAATATCGTCAGACTTAACTGTCAGGATCTCCTGAAGTGTGTAAGCCGCGCCGTATGCCTCAAGAGCCCAAACCTCCATCTCACCGAATCTCTGACCTCCGAACTGAGCCTTACCGCCGAGGGGCTGCTGAGTTACGAGAGAGTAAGAGCCGATGGAACGTGCGTGCATCTTATCGTCAACGAGATGGTGGAGCTTCAGGTAATACATGATACCAACGGTTACAGGGTTGTCGAACATATCGCCTGTTCTGCCGTCGTAAAGGTTGACCTTACCGTCGATAACTCTGAGAGTTTCCTTCTGCATAAGAGCGCGAAGCTTCTCATCGTCATCCACGATATCCTGGTCAACTCTCTGAAGATCCATCTTGCCGTCCTCACGAACGACCTCCATGAATACCGCCTTACCTCTTACGCTTTCGCCGGGACGGATATCACGGGTATATTTTGCCTCTCTGAGAAGCTCGAGAATGTCGGTTTCCTTCGCACCGTCGAAAACAGGAGTCATGATCTTGATTCCAAGCTTTCTGCAGGCGATACCGAGATGCACCTCAAGCACCTGACCGATGTTCATACGGGAAGGTACGCCCAGAGGGTTAAGAACGATATCAAGAGGAGTACCGTCTGCAAGGAACGGCATATCCTCGGGGGGAAGGATTCTGGAAACGACACCCTTGTTACCGTGGCGGCCCGCCATCTTGTCACCTACAGAGATCTTTCTCTTCTGGGCAACGTAAACGTGAACTACCTTATTAACGCCGGGGCCGAGCTCATCGGAGTTTGTGCGATCGTAAACCTTAACGTCAACAACCACGCCGTACTCACCGTGACGCATCTTAAGGGAGGAATCCTTAACCTCTCTTGCCTTTTCACCGAAGATAGCGCGAAGAAGGCGCTCCTCGGGAGTAAGCTCTGTTTCACCCTTGGGAGTAACCATACCAACGAGGATATCGCCGGGGCGAACCTCTGTACCGATTCTGATGATACCGTTGTGGTCAAGATTCTTAAGAGCGTCCTCACCAACGTTGGGAACCTCTCTTGTGATCTCCTGAGCGCCGAGCTTGGTATCTCTTGCTTCCTTGGTGAACTTTTCAATGTGGATCGAGGTATACATATCTTCTCTTACGAGCTTCTCGTTAAGAAGAACTGCGTCCTCGTAGTTATAGCCTTCCCAGGTCATGAAGCCGATAAGGGCATTCTTACCGAGGGAGATCTCACCATTTGAAGTAGCGGGACCGTCTGCAATAACCTGTCCCTTAACGATTCTGTCGCCCACGTCTACAAGGGGACGCTGGTTTACGCAGGTACCCTGGTTGGAGCGCTTGAACTTGATAAGGTGATAGGTGTACTTCGCGCCGGAATCGGTGCGAACAACGATCTCGGAGCCGCCGACGCTCTCAACGGTAGCATCATCTTTTGCTACTACCGCTACGCCGGAGTCAACCGCCGCCTTGTATTCCATACCCGTTGCAACGATGGGGGAATCGGTGATCATAAGAGGAACTGCCTGCTTCTGCATGTTAGATCCCATGAGCGCACGGGTGTTATCGTCGTTCTCAAGGAAGGGGATACAGCCCGCTGCAACCGATACTGCCATCTGAGGGCATGCGTCCATGAGGTCAACCTCTGTGGGCTCAACCTCGATGAACTCTGTATTAAGTCTGGAAATTACCTTCGCGTTCTTGAAGTAACCGTTCTCATCAAGGGCCTCGTTGGCCTGAGCAACTATATGGTTATCCTCTTCGTCCGCGGTGAGGTAAACTACCTCGTCGGTAACTCTGCCCGTAGTCTTGTCAACAACTCTGTAGGGTGCCTTAAGGAAGCCGTATTCGCTGATCTTTGCATAGGATGCAAGGTAGGAGATAAGACCGATGTTAGGACCTTCGGGAGTTTCTACGGGACAAATTCTTCCGTAATGTGTATAGTGAACGTCACGAACCTCGAAGGATGCTCTGTCTCTGGAGATACCGCCGGGGCCGAGGGCAGAAAGTCTTCTCTTATGAGTAAGCTCTGCCAAGGGATTGTTCTGATCCATGAACTGAGAAAGGGGAGACGAGCCGAAGAACTCGCGGATAGCGGTAGCTACGGGACGTGTGTTGATGAGGGCCTCGGGACGGAGATCCTCGCTGTCGTGAACCGACATTCTCTCCTTTATATTTCTGTCCATCTTGGACATACCGATTCTCATCTGGTTCTGAAGAAGCTCGCCTACGCAGCGAAGACGTCTGTTACCGAGATGGTCGATATCGTCTGTGCAGCCAACGCCGTGGCTGAGGCAGATAAGATAGTTGATGGATGCGAATATATCTTCTTTTGTTATGTGCTTGGGAGCAAGCTCCGCCATTCTCTCCTTAACGGTCTTCTTGATGAAGGCAGCCTTGGCATCGCCTGTAAGGCCGTTATCGTCTGCTGCGGATACGATCTCCTTAAGGATGGAGAATCTTACTTTTTCACCGGCCTTGACACCACTGTCAGAAAGGTCATAGCCGAGATAAAGCTCGGGACGGATAGTATTGTTGGAGAACACCTTAACGGGTCTACCTGTTTCAAGTCTGATGGTAACCTCGTTTACAAGGCTGTCCTCAATTGCGTTTGCAAGAGCCCAGTCGATCTTCTGACCCTCTTCGCCAACGATCTCACCTGTCATCTGATTGATAACGGTCTCGCCAAGCTCGAAGCCGAGAATACGCGATGCAAGAGAAACCTTCTTGTTGTACTTATATCTACCAACAGCGGCAAGGTCGTATCTCTTGGGGTCGAAGAACATATTGTTCACGAGCATTTCCGCGCTCTCAACGTGAGGAGGCTCACCGGGACGGAGCTTCTTGTAGATCTCCTTGAGCGCCTCTTCGCGGAAGGCGGAATTATTCTCGAGGGCAAGAGCGTTACACTCGTCCTTCAGAAGGGTAGCCTTAAGAAGCTCCTCCTGGCCGAACATTTCGAGAATAGCATCGTCGGAATCTCTGCCTGCTTCGCAGAGCGCACGAATAAGTATGGTGATAGGAAGCTTGCGGTTCTTATCAATTTTTACGTAGAAGATGCCTGCAGAGTCCTGCTCGTACTCGAGCCAAGCGCCTCTGTAGGGAATAACCGTTGCGGAATAGTTATGCTTACCCTGCTTATCAACGGTGTCGCCGTAGTACATACCGGGAGAACGAACAAGCTGAGACACGATTACACGCTCAGCGCCGTTGATAACGAAGGTGCCGTTATCGGTCATGAGAGGGAAATCACCGAGGAAGATTTCGGAATTCTTGATCTCACCCGTGGATTTATCGATAAGGCGAACACCCACCTTCATGTGCGCGTCGTATGTTACCGAGCGGTCCTTGCACTCCTCCACAGAATAGCGGGGATTGGGATCGATAGAATAATCGGTGAATTCGATAGAAAGATTGCCCGTATAGTCAACGATAGGAGAAACGTCCTTAAGTACCTCGTTAAGTCCCTCCTTCAAAAACCATTCGTATGAGTCCTTCTGCACCTCGATGAGGTTCGGCATTTCTGTAGCCGCTTCGATCTTTGAAAAGCTCTGTCTGACAGTTGTACCGAGCTTTCGTGATTTAAGCATCATAAATAAGAATCACTCCGTTCCTGAATTTTTACAAAATGGGCACAAGCCCGCAAAGCCGCCGAGACGAACGGCTCCGCTCATAATTTTTCCTCGGATTTTCCTGCATTTTTTTGCCTCTCGGGCGAAAAAAGCGCAAAATACCCCCAAAGAAAAATAATATATTAATGCGAATAAGGATTATATCACACAAATTGGTATTTGTCAATAGTTTTTTAAAAAATAATTTCAAAATTTCTATCCGGCGGCTGAATATGGAGGAAAAACGGCAAAAAAAACGGCATTTTTTCTCCAAGAAAATACAAGGCAGAAAAAGAGGGGGTCCGCTTTCCGCGAACCCCTTGTGCTATAATATATATGTAGGCATTTTTCGGTTTTACAGGTGTTTTTTACCTGTCCGAAAGTGCCTTTTTCAGCCTCTGCATTCCGTCCTCAACGTTGGCTCTGCGGGTAGCGAGGTTAATGCGCAAAAACTGCTTTCCGCACTCTCCGTACGACTTGCCCGAGGAAAGATAAAGACCGGTCGTCTCAAAAATATGCTCCTTCAGCTCGTCGGAATCCTCGGTATAAGCGGAGGCGTCTACCCAGATGAGATAGGTAGCCTCGGAGGGGATAACCTTAAGCTTTGGAAGGTTATTTTTAATGAAATCGTAACAGTAAAGCTTGTTTTCATAGATGTAACGGCGCACCTCGGAAAGCCAATCGTCGCACTGAGTATAAGCGGAGATGGACGCGTCTATAGCAAAGGCACCCGGCTCGCCTACCTCGTCGGTATTGATGCCGCGCCATACCTTGTGGCGAAGGGCAGGATCGGGAACGATGGCACAAGCGGCGCCTATACCCGCGAGATTAAACGCCTTGGAGGCGGAAACGCAGGTTACGGAATTTTTACGGCACACCTCGCTGACCGAGGCAAAGGGGATACAAACCTTTCCCGGATCGGAAAGAGGAAAATGGATCTCATCGGAGATAACGCGAACTCCGTGCTTCACGGCAAGCTCACCTATCTTGGCAAGCTCCTCGCGGGACCATATCCTGCCCACGGGATTGTGGGGGTTACAGAGGATCATAAGAGTGGTTTGTGGATCGCTCATCTTCTCTTCAAGATCGGCAAAATCAATGCGGTACTCTCCATCCTCACAAATCAGATCGGAGGATACCACTACCCTGCCGTTGTTGAGAATGGAATTATAGAAGATGTTGTAAACCGGGGCTTGGATAAGAACCTTCTCCGCGGGGGTAGTAAGCTTACGAACGCAGGAGGATATGATGGCTACTACACCGGTGGCGAACACCATGCTCTCGGGATCGTGGCGGTAGCCGCTGATCCTCTCGAAGAAATCGGCAACGGAGATAAAATATTCCATGGGAGTCTCGCTGTATCCGAATATTCCGTGGGCGGCTCTCGCCTCGATTGCCTCGCGAATTTTCGGAGCGCACTCAAAGTCCATATCCGCAACCCACATAGGGAGCGAGTTCTCGGGGAGATCCCATTTGACTGTGTTGAATTTCCTGCGGTCAGTCGGTTTATCAAAATCGTATTTATACATAAAAACCTCGCTATTTGACTAGTATAATTTGCATTTTCACGGCATTTTTGCGTTTTTCAAGCAGAGTTTTAGAGGAGAAAAATCAAAAAATCTCATTACAAACCGAATATGCTTTTTTTATTATCGACGTGTTTTTCAGAAAAAGGAGATTACTCATCGGTGGTGATTTCGGTCTTCTCGGGATCAATAATATCCGTGTCAAGAATTATCTCGCCGATGCTTTTTGCGTGGATCTTACCCGATATAGGGTTCTTCACACTTATAATCGGAGAGGTTATTTCGGCATCCACCGTGGACAGCTCAAAGCAAAGATCTGTGTTGAGAAGCTTACAATTTACCATCTTGATATTCTCCGTATAGCACATACCCTGGTTTGAGTCAACGGTGCAGTTCACAAAGGTGAGATTCTTTGAATTCCAGCCCAGATATTCGCCAATGATGAGAGAATCGTAAACGGTCACGTTTTCGGTATTCCAGAAGGAATCCTTGGAAAGCATTTTAGCATTTCTGATCTCTATATTCTTCGCTCCGTCAAAGGCGTAGTTACCGTCGAGAATGAAGTTTTCACACTTAATATTCTCCGCATTCATTGCAAAATAATCACCCTTGGCAGTAACGTTATAAAGCTCAATATCCTTGCAACTCCAAAGGGTCTCCTGAGCATTTGGAAGACTGCAATCACGAAGCCTTATACCGCTTGAGCGGCGGAAGGTTTTTGGCGCCTCGATGAAGCAATTTGTCATTTCGATATTATGGGTATACCATATTCCCGACCTTGCGGTATCCAGAAGAGTCGTTCCGGACGCCTTGATATTCTTACAATACCACAGAGGATATTTCCATTTGAAAATACCGCCAGAAAGCTCTATTTCGGAGGACTCCTTCAAGGGTGATTCTCCGTTAGCAAAGGTGGCATCCACAAGACAGATATCGTGAGAATTATACAGGGCTCGCTCGCCCTCGTAATAACCGTATTCCAACTTTTTCATTTTCTTTTCCTCAGAGATCGTCCTCATATCCTTTCGGTATTAGCGAAAGACGAAGAACGATTTTTTTGCGTTTTTATATAGTTTTTGACAATAATAGTTGTCTTTTTGATGGTGTATTTTAATCTTTCAACTTGAATATCACCAATGTGCATTTTGTTGTTTTTTGGTTTCGTGCATAGCATCAAGGTCACCGGATGCCGTCAGCTTATCGGCAAAGTCTCATTGCTCAGATTTACCTTTCCTACGCCCATTCCGGCTACTACGTAATGACCAAGAAGCTCCACCCCGATGCTTTCAAGAGCGAGGGAAACCACAGAGGTTGCATGAACGTCACTGGCAGATGCATCACAGGTTCCGCCGGGGTGATTGTGCGCCATTATGGCATAGGCGGCTTTTGCCTTTGATACCGCCTCCATTGCCCGCCTGGGGATTATCTCGGAGGTATTGACCGTTCCTTCGGATATTTTCCTTACGTGGATAAGTTTTTTGTTTTTATCAAAGAGAGCCAGGGTCACTACCTCTACACTCATACCGAAGAAATACCATTTGAAATACTCGGAGATCCACTCATCGAGCCTTACGCCCGGGCGGTATTGATCTATAAATCTGCGAGAAGTAACGTATGACAAAAGCTTCAGATTTATTGCCGCGACATCGCCGCATATTTCGGAAAGCTCAAGGATTTCTCTTGAAAGAATTCCGTCGAAAGTGTGATACCTCTCCACCATATCCTCCACCATCTTAGAGCGTTTTTCTGCCGACGAGACGCTGTAAGAAAGATAGCTTGAAAGATAGGAGCCACCCACACGCTCGGGATCGTCGTTATCCTTGATTTTTGGGAATACGTCGTTTTTGAAGCAAACAATACCGAACTCATCTAAAAGTCGGTCAACACCGTTGGCCTCGGTAGCCATTTTCCCGATGCGGATATATCCGTTTCCGGAAATGAGATAATGATCCAAAAGGACTATTCCGCTTCTCTTGAAGCCCTCTGCCAAAACCTTATGGGTCAGAAGGTCGGAATGGCTGGGGTAAAGAGGTCCGAACGGGTGATTATGGAACAACACGGCGCTGGTGGCGCCCAAGGAAATAGCGATATCCAAAAACGGCTTGGGTTGGACCGAGCCCTTGCCGTAATCACAATCGTAAACGTCCACTATCCTCATAGGCCGCATTGCATTGTCGAGCAGGAGCATAGAGACGGCGTAGTCTCTCCTGCCCTCGTAATACTTAACCAGATATTCACCGATCTCATCGTAATCCACAAGCGACCTTGCAGTGGGAATAGCAAGGGATAGCATCATCGGCAGATTGCCTGCGGTGATGAGATATGATGCCGTTGCAGCACCAACGCCCTCTACAGCCATAAGCTCCTCTGCGCTTGCCTTCAGAACGCCGTCAAGACCGCCGAAGGTGGCGAGAAGTCTCTTAGCGAGTGGATTGGTATCCCTCACGGGGATAACAGAATAAAGGAGCATTTCAAGCAGCTCGTAGGTATCAAAAATCTCGCCGCCATAGTCGATAAGCTTTCTTCTCATTCGCTCGCGATGGCCAAGATGGATCTGTGAATCGGGCTTCATTGTCATACTCCTTTCTAAAAATACAGTCGCCTTTGATATCTTTTTTGTTTGTAAAAATCACAATCGGCTTTGCATATATTCAAACTCGAATTGCCATTCAAAAAATGCCAATGTTGAGAACATTAGTTTACAAAACTCTGCAGAAACTGAATGCTTCAGGCTCATACCATCAAAATGACTTATGCCTTCTCCGCCCTGAAATCTTTTCTGTCGCGGGCAAGGTCAGGGGAAATTTCGCAGGTATAGCCCTCGGGGCGTCTTACCTCCAGCATATTGATCTTTATGCCCTGAGAGGAGAAATTCTCCTCATACTCGGTGCGGATATTACCTTCGTTATATTCGGAGGCGTGAAGGTCTCGGGTAACGATGGTTGGCACAAGCCCCATTGCCTCGATCTCCTCAAGTGAGAAATCAAAAAGGCCTACGTTATCGGTTTTAAAGCGAAGAGTTCCGCCCTCACGGAGAAGATTCATATAAACAGAAAGGTATCTTCTGTGGGTAAGGCGGCGCTTTGCATACCCCTTCTTGGACCAGGGGTCGGAGAAATTAAGGAAGATGGCATCAACCGTTCCCTCGCCGAAGATTCGGGTGAGATTATCCGCTGTGTCTATTGTGAATTTAAGGTTGGAAAGCCCGCCCTCGGTAGCAGCCGCACGCTCGGCCGCAATAACCACGCAGTCGGTCACTCTCTCCATAGCGTAGTAACAGGCATCAGTGTGGCGGGCAGCCATACCGCAGGCGAATGCGCCCTTACCCGCGCCTATTTCAAGAAAGACCTTGTCTACCTTGCCGCCAAAGGGAACTGTAGGGTCTGCCATAGGCTCGCCCTCGTGTGTATATAGATATTGGGAGCATGCGGAGAGTCTTTCATCCGAATGCTTCTTTTTTCTCATTCTCATTTATTTTTCCTCAAAAAATCTTGTTTGTAAATTCCGTGCATTTTGCGTTTCTTAAATTGACGAAAGACCAAGTTAAAACCGTAAAATGCATTAAAATGACTATTACAGTTTGCAAAAAACGCTGTTATTTTAATTATCGTTCTTACTGAACTCGGAGAGCTTAAGCTGAGGATTATCCTCAAGAACCCATCTGATAGCCCACTCGCTGGTGAAGATGAGAAGATCCTTGCCCCTGAAGTCCTTAACCCACTTCGTATCGTGAGACAGACGGAGAGTTTTCGGGTCAAGTCCCTCGTTATCGATCCAGCGGATCTGCTGATAGGAGAGGTTGGTTCTGCGAAGATCGCAGCCGTATTCACTCTTGAGTCTATGCTCAAGCACCTCAAATTGAAGGACGCCTACTACGCCTACGATAACTCGCTCAAGGCCGGAATTAGGCTCGAAGAATATCTGTATAGCACCCTCCTGGGCGATCTGATTCATACCTTTGGCGAACTGCTTACGCTTCATAGAATCAACCTGCTCTACCATAGCGAAATGCTCGGGAGCGAAGGTGGGGATTCCCTCAAATTTTACCTTCTTGCCTTTCTCGCAGATGGTATCACCGATAGAGAAAATACCGGGATCGAACACTCCGATAATGTCACCTGCATAGGCCTCGTCGATAACTGCTCTGTCCGATGCCATCATCTGCTGAGGCTGGGAGAGACGGAAGGATTTATCGCCCTGAACGTGATAGTAGTCCTTACCGCGCTCAAACTTGCCCGAGCAGATTCGCATAAAGGCAATTCTGTCGCGGTGAGCCTTGTTCATATTAGCCTGGATCTTGAATACAAAAGCGGTAAAATCATCGTCAAATGGATCTATGGTTTCGCCCTCGGCAATTCTGGGAAGGGGCGAGGTAGTCATCTTAAGGAAGTGCTCAAGGAAGGGCTCAATACCGAAGTTATTGAGAGCCGAGCCAAAGAATACGGGAGAAAGCTTTCCGTGTCTTACCGCATCGAGATCAAAGTCGAAGCAGGCGCCGTCAAGAAGCTCCACCTGCTCGGTGAGGGTTTCGCGCTGACGCTCGCCTATAAGCTCGTCCAGCTTTGCGGTATCGTTTATGTCGCAATCGATGCCGTGAATTCTGTCACGTCCGCGATGGGAATCTCCAAAGGAAAGAATGGACTTACGCTCTCTGTCGTAAACGCCCTTGAAGCTCTGTCCGCAGCCGATAGGCCAGTTCATAGGATAAGTGCCGATGCCAAACTCCTTTTCCAGCTCGTCAAGAAGATCGAAGGGGTCTCTCGCCTCGCGGTCCATCTTATTGATAAATGTGAATATGGGAATATCCCGCATAGCGCAGACCTTGAAGAGCTTTCTTGTCTGAGGCACGATACCCTTTGCCGCATCGATAACCATTACCGCGGAATCCGCCGCCATAAGGGTACGGTAGGTATCCTCGGAGAAGTCCTGGTGGCCGGGGGTATCAAGGATGTTTATACAATATCCGTCATATTCAAACTGAAGCACCGACGATGTAATAGAGATACCTCTCTGCTTTTCAATATCCATCCAGTCGGAAACCGCGTGCTTATCATTTTGCTTACCCTTTACAGAGCCGGCAGACTGAATAGCACCTCCGTAAAGCAGGAATTTCTCTGTAAGCGTGGTCTTACCCGCGTCGGGGTGGGAGATTATTGCAAACGTTCTTCGTCTTTTGATTTCTTGTATAGTTGACATATACATACCTTTCATTTCGGAAGCATGGGCGGTTTTCACACTTTTGGCATACTTCCCCATTATAATTTTATCTTAGGTATTTTAGCATATTTTATATATTTTGTCAAGCGATTTTTCGGAGGTAAGATTCTCTCTCTTGAAAATGCGAGGTGCAAAGCTCTTGCGGTTTTGGTAAAAAACAAAGACCGTGATGGTAAAAATATACGGTTTTATTGTAGTTTTTGCAAAAACCACGCACAAAAAGCAAGCTGCATTATCCGGGCCGAAGAGACCTGTAATAAATATCAGAGAGGCTCGTTTTTTCGAAAAAGCGGAGCATAATAACAAAAAAAGAACGCAAATGAGCCTTTTGGGCAAATCCGCGTTCTTTCGTGCAAAGATAGTTTTTAACATTTATCGGGGCGAGCTTTATTCAGATATTATTCGGGATAAATCATAGATCGGGCTTTATCCTAAAATAATCGGCAAGAAACATTGCTACCCCGTCCTCATCGTTAGTAAAGCTCGAAACTATTATCCTCGTCTGCTTCTCAACTGCCTCCGCAAAATCAGGCCTTGCGTTTTTCATAAGAACTCCCAAGCCTGCTTCATAGAGCATATCCAGATCCCCCACATCATCGCCGAAGGCAATGACGTCTTCCATATCCATCTCTAAAATACCTGCCAGGGCGCGGCTTCCGCTTGCCTTGGTGACACCCTTTTTGGTAAACCGACAGAAAGGGCCGCCAAAATAGGTGACAAAATCAAGGTCATATTTTTGGGCAATAGGCTCGAGGGACTGAGGCTCATCAGAATGAGCAATTATCTTGTATGCGCCTGTGGGGAACTCGCAATTTTTGAAATCAAAGAATTTAACGTCGGGAGCATTGTAATCCTCGTTAGCCGAATAGAACCAATCGGCGTTCTGCACCGAATACCTGTCAGTGACAAGGGCAATCTCAGAAAGAATCTTATTACATTCGTCCTTTTTGATCTCCGCCTCGTAGACTGTTTTTCCCTCGCTGTCGGTGATGTGTGCGCCGCCGTTGTATATTGCAAAATCAGGCTTTACAACATCGAAGATATCCGCGGAACGCATTTTAGAGCGAGCGGTGTTGAATGCCAAGAGATGGCCAATTTCCCTTACCTTCGAAAGAATTTTCAGCGTCATCTCTCCTACTTTATGCTCACTGTCAAGAAGAGTATCGTCCAAATCAAAAACAATCAACTTTCTTCTTATCATCCGAATATCTTTCCTCCTTCTTCAAATTCAGCGGTTCATTTTTATTAAAAACACATCTTAATTTAAAATCTACAATTCGGTGTTTTTTTCTTAAAAACTATGTTTTTTGACAAGTATAATTGTCATTTTTGCAGTTTTATAATCAAAATTAGTCCCCGAGTTTTTTGGGGGCACGCTTCAAGGTTTTCACCTACGCATCGCTTTCTCGGGGATACTTTTGTCGACTTTAATGCCGCATTATTTTATTTTTTTCTGGGAAAATCAGATTTCCTCCAGCTTCTCTATCATGTGCTCAAGAAGAAGCTTTTCGTCGCCGCTGAGGCTGAGGTTATTTTCCTTCAAGACCTTCTTTATGGTTTCGTTACGCTTGTATTCCTCGGACTGCTCGCGTAGCTTTGCCTGCGCTGCCTTCTGCTTTTCTCTCGCGCCGATCTCCTCGATGATGCGCTTCATATATCCAAAGATTGGGCTGTTCTCGGTATACTTTGCAGGAGCGAAGAAGCTGAGGCGGTCATCGTTAAAGAGGCCAAGCACCTTTTTCTTATTTCTGCTCTTGGGATCGTATACGCCGATGGAGTATCCGCCTCTGTCCTTGACAAGCTGCATGCAGGGGATGTCTGTAGCAGAGTCGCCGATGTAAACGATATTATTGTAAGGAACGCTATAGCGGGACTTGGGCATATTATCGTTCACCCTCTCGTCGTATTCCTCGAGAATGCCCTTGGCAATGCGGAAAATGAACTGGGTCTTCGTGGTGTAGTTTACCACCTGGGCAGGCCATTCGGCAATGCCGTCAGCAGAGTACATATAGGAGGATGCATATACGCGCTTGAAATATTTGGCGATCTCACTGCCCTCGATGATCTCCTTAAGACCCGAGGAGATTATATAATGCTCAACCTCGATACCGTTCTTTTCGGCGTAAGCGTTAACGTTTTCAAACCAATCTGCAACGCCCTCGTAGAGCTTTACGTCTTTACCGATCTCCTTGAAATACTCACGGCGAATAGATTTACCCTTGAACTTGGAATACTTAATAAGCTCATACATCCAAGCAAGGTTTTTATCCATAAGATGATCAACCGCCAGCTCATCCGACTCATGCCAGAAGGAGCCTGCATCAATACCGAAGGAAGGTATGAGAGTAAAGGTCTGCATATCGTCGGGCGAAAGGGTGCGGTCAAAATCGTAGCAAATAGCCATTTTCGGCTTCTTCTCGAAGTTAATGGTTTCCTGGGGATTGAGTTCTTCGTTCTTTTTCATAGAGTTAACCTCCGTTACGCTTTTCTTTTATTATACCATTATTTTATGGAAAATGCAAGATGTTTTGGTGAGAAATGTAAAAATCTTTTTACAAATTGCCCACTTTTATGTACTTTTCTCGGAGTTTTTCATTTTTTGAAGGCTTTTCTAGCAAACTGCAGAAATGAAAAGTCACCACAACCGCATACCGCATAGCACGGACGTGCGCGCACCGATCATTTACCCACTTCACTTAAAAATATTAAAATATATATTTTTTCGCCAAAGAACTTGAAAATTCGTCGAATTTCTGTTAAAATATAATGGGGTGGAAGCGCGAGATCAAAAAATACCTTGTTCTTCTTAGGCTATTTTGTACTTCTTACCGCGCGGCACGCATACAGATCAGGTCACCCAAGGCGCAAGATCCCCTCGCGAGCGCGGGATAGAAAACGCCGACATAAGGGGCATAAAGCACCTCACACAGGATAGAAAGCGACGATATAAGAGGTATAAAGCGCCACACACGGGATAGAAAACGCCCGGTACGGAAGAACAGGGACACTCTATATGTGCGGGACAAAATCCTACTACAATCCCCTTTGACACTTGATATTTTATTTGAAAGGACACCCAAAAAATGTTCGAAAAAATTATAGAAAAAATCGAAAAAGCCAACACTATTATCATCCACAGACACTCGAAGCCCGACGGTGATGCTCTCGGCTCGCAAATAGGCCTCTTTGAGCTTCTCCGCGAAAATTACCCCACAAAAAAACTCTACAAGGTGGGCGACGAGGCAGGCAGATATGCCTTCATGGATGGCTCTACAATGGACGTAATTGACGATTGCCTTTACAAGGATTCCCTCGCCATCGTGCTTGACACCTCGGCAAAGCATCTTATCTCCGATGTAAGATATGAGACCGCAAAGGATACTGCAAGGCTGGATCATCACATCTTCGTGGAAAAGATCTGCGACAGCGAGGTTACGAACACAAGCTATGAGAGCTGTTGCGGACTTATTACGGAGCTCGCTATTGAGGCAGGCTGGGTTATTAACCCTCAGGCGGCAAAGGCGCTCTACACCGGCATGGTTACCGACTCCGGACGCTTCCGTTATGATTCCACCTCCTCCAACACTCACCGCCTGGCATCAAAGCTGATGGATACTCCATTCGATACGGGAAGCATTTACATGAACCTTTATCAGGATGATTTCAAGTTTATAAGACTCCGCGCCCAGTTCGTCCTTAAAATTCAGTTTGCCAGAAACGGCGTGGCATACATCTACACCGATAAGGCAGAGGCGGATTCCTACGGAGTTGACACCTTTACCATCTCCCGCGGCATGGTTAACACTATGGGCGAGATCCGCGGAATCCACACCTGGGTAAACTTCACCGAAACAGACGAGGGCGTTCTCACCGAGATCCGCTCTAATAAATACAACATCAACCCAATCGCTGTAAAATACGGCGGAGGCGGACACCAGAAGGCCAGCGGAGCTTGCCTTAAGAACCGCGACGAGGCAATGCTTCTCTTAGCCGATCTCGAAGCGCTCGAAGCATAAATGTCGATGATTGCTAATAATTATTTACAAAATTGCCGCTTTTTGTACCAAAGTATAATAATTTTAAGGAGATAAATTAATGACTTTTGAAACGACAAAGAGAATCCTTGAGAAAATCAAGGAATATGACAGGATCATTCTCTTCCGCCACAAGCGTCCCGACGGAGATGCGGTAGGCTCTACCAACGGCCTTGCAGAGATCCTGCGCGCTACCTTCCCCGAGAAGGAGATATACGTGCAGAATACCGACTTTGCAAAATATCTCGAGTTCCTTGGCGACGAGCGCGAGCTTATTGCAGACGAGCTTTATGCCGACGCTCTCGGAATCATTATGGATACCGCCACTCTTGAGAGAGCCTCCAATCCCAAGTACGCGCTCTGCCGCGAGATCATCAAGATCGACCACCACATTCCCGTTCAGTCCTATGGCGTGATCGAATGGGTCGAAGAGCTTCGCTCCTCCTGCTGCGAGATGGTTGCGGCATTCTACGATTGCCACAAGGACGAGCTTAAGATCACCAAGAAGGCGGCTACCTACATTTACACCGGTATGGTTACCGACCCCGCACGCTTCCGCTTCCGCGACGTTTCTGCCGAGACACTCCGACTTGCGGGCGTTATCCTCTCTGTAGGTATTGACACCGAAAACCTTTACGCAAATCTCTACCTGAAGGAATTTGAGGACTTCAAGTTTGAGGCATTCTGCCACAAGAAAATGAATATCACAAAGAACGGCGTTGCCACCCTCTACATTACCAAGGGTATTCAGAAGAGATGGGGACTTTCCGCAGAGCAGGCTTCAAATTCCGTCGGATTTATGGACTCCATCAAGGGAAGCCTTATTTGGATCGCATTTATTGATAATGCCGACGGCTCTATACGCGTAAGACTTCGCTCAAGATTTGTTACCGTCAGCGAACTTGCAGAGCGTTATCACGGCGGCGGACACGCTTGCGCAGCAGGCGCGACCGTTTATTCAAAGGCTGAGCTAAAGCAGCTTCTTGCCGAAGCAGACGCCCTTCTCGGCGAATACAAGGCCAACAACGAGGGCTGGCTATGAGAATACTGATCACAAACGATGACGGCTATTCCGCAGAGGGTATACGCGCCCTCGCTCTTTGGGCAAAGAAGCTGGGCGAAGTTACGGTTGTCGCCCCTAAGGTTGAGCAAAGCGGAAAGAGCCATGCTATCGACTTCACCCGCCCTATTGAGATAAAAGAGGTTGACGAGATTCCCGGCGTGCGCACCGTTTACGTGGATTCCACCCCTGCGGACTGTATTCGATATGCCATCCTCGGCGAGGGGGAGACCTACGATCTGGTGCTTTCGGGTATCAACCGCGGCGTTAATATGGGAGTTGACCTTGTTTACTCCGGCACCTGCGGAGCAATTTTCGAGGCAGGCAGGCTGGGACACAAGGGCATCGCGTTTTCCGCTTATTTTGACGCTGACTTCGACGAAGCGGCAAAGGAGCTTGACGGAATCTGGGATCTGATCGACAAAAACGGACTTCTTAACGAGAACCTTCTCTACAACGTTAATATCCCAAAAGTCCCTAAAGGCATCAAGGTGACAAAGCAGGGCTCGCCCTATTTCTCCGATGAATTTGTTCGCATTGAGGGCGACATCTTCGAGCAGAGAGGACATAAGATAGAGGACGTTTGCCCGAATGATTTAACCCGCGACACAGTTGCCACCGAGGCAGGCTATATAACTATAACTCCCCTTCTCACCACCAGAACCAATCTTGCAGTTTTTGAAAAATTCAAGAATCTTTAATATAACACAAAAAATAAAAGCTCTTATTGTTACAAATAAGAGCTTTTTTTGTATATAATTGTTTACTTTTTCAAGGTTTTTTGCGCTTTGTCACGCATAAACCTTGTTATCAATTACGAGGAAGTAACCGTCAAAAAATACGATGGCTGTCATCTTGGTTATATCAGCCTTAACGGTTCTGACGTAGGGGGTAGGGTTATAGTCATACTTGCTGGAGATCTTACCGCCGCCGGTAATGTTACCAAACATTTCGCCCCATCCGCCCCAGTAGTTCAGGTACTCCTGGAAGTCGTTATAGTGGTTATATGTATAGAAAAGATACTTCTCGTTTATATCTATGATCTTGTCTCCGTTCTTATCGTAAACGGTATAAACGATTCTTGCCGCGCCGCGTTCGATACGACTACCGTTATTGTAAACTACCGCAGAATATGAAGGATCACAGTCGGTGCCGGTTGTTCCCACGTCTACCTCGTAATACTGAAGATCACCGCCGCAGCCGTTGATGTTAGGAAGTACGGGCTCATAGGGGTATTTTGTAGTGCTACCGCTGAATTTGCTGTGGTTAAGGCGGAGATATTCGCCCCATTTGGTGAACATATCCGTGGCTTGGCTAGCCTTTTTCTTTGCAGTATGGTTAGCGGGAATCTCGCCAAATGCGAAGAGGTATGCCGCAACCTCCTCAAGCATTATGTACGCTCCCCCGCGGTAGATGGTCATAACCGGAGTGCCGTAGGCATCTACGATAGTGTATGAATTGCCGTCAGCGCCGTAAATGCCAACGCTGTTTCTGACGTATAAGCCGTTGTACATTGGCTGATATTCAGAGATCGTAGGCTTCTGATCCTGCGCTCCGATAGTGCCGGACATAAGGCCGTGGAGCGAGCGATAATAGGAATCCCAATAGCCTACGGAAGGGGTATAATCTGAGTAGAAGTCGCTTTTGCTGATGCCTGCATAGGGGTCAACGTCGGGATCGATATCGGTATTTGTATCGCCAACGTTTCCGCTGTTTCCAATATCATCGTTTTTGTCACCGTCATCTCCGCTGTCTGTGCCCTCTAAAACTACCTGAATGATTATTTTATCATAAAGCTTACCGTAGCGCGCATAAACCATACACGTGCCTTCGGAAATCGCGCTCACTGTGCCACCGGAAACCGTAACGCTGCCATTTGATGCGCTCCACTCGATGTTGGCCGCCTGGCTGTCCGTCAGGTTAGTATGAAGCTGAATCACATCTCCTACCGTAAGAGTTATCTTTTCTCCGTTCTTGATGCTCAATTCTGTGACAGGAGGATCTTTTTCTTGATTCTTATCGTCGTCCTGCGTACTATCGCCAATAATGCTGCCGATTATTTCCTTGATCTGTGCATCACAGCTCGTCATAGCGCTGAAAATGGATATAACGAGAAGAAGAGCCGCAATAAGCCTGGTTATCTTTTTCATTTTTGTCTGCCTTTCAAAACGCAAAATTTTCACGATAACATTATACTATATTTTTCGGCGTTTTTCAATAGCCAAGGAGCAAAATTTACATTTGTCATGAAAAAACATAAAAATATCCGCCTAAGAGGCAAGCCCCATCGGCGGACAGAAAATATTCAACGCTATCATTTAATGCTCGAAGATATGCTGACACTTTGCGGGCAGCCTGCGATGCCACGCCATTTTCCCATCGATAGTCGAGTTTTTTAGTTGCGCAACAGTAAAAATCCCTATCTCTTAAGATACTCGGGAGGTACGCGATCGGTGAGCCACACGCCGTTTACGGATCGGTAAAACTTATAGCCATCCCTATACATTTTCGGAGCATCAACAGTATAGATGACGGGCGAGCCGTGGCGGACGCCTACCTTGTAGGCGGTCTCAATATCACCAGAGAGATGAACGTAAAGGCGGGACTTGGGGATAAGCCCCATTGCATCGATGGATTCAACGTATTTCTCTGCTGTGCCGTGGTAAAGAATGGGCGGCTCAAGCTCGGCAAGCTCCACGTCTACATTGACAGAGTGACCTTGATTAGCTCGTATAAGCGTTTTATCCTCGTTAAAGGAATAGCGCATTTTTTCGTCCTCTCTCACTATCCTTTCAAGAAGCTCCATATCCATTATCGGGTGTACCCCTTTGACGCCTTCAATAAGCTCGTCAACATTTGCCCAACCGTGCTCGTCAAGCTCGATGCCGATGCTGTCAGGTCTGTGCCTTAGTACAAAGGATAAAAAGGTGCTGATTTTTACAAGTGACATATTCGTGTTCTCCTCTCTTCGGTATTTTGTGAAAAAGTCTTCTACAAAAAAGTATATCACATTTTTTGACTCAATTATAACACGGCAAACCTATATTGTCAAGAAAAAAGAGCGAAAAATATAAAGTACACTTTACAAAAATCGCAGTTTTTTAGAAAAGAGACAGAGCATTATGATAGAACGAAAATGCACATCGAACAAAAAAACACCCACGGGTTTCCCCGTGGGTGAAAGTTATTACTTTACAAATTATATTACTTGTAAATCTGAACAGACTTCATTGTGTTCTTGTAGCAGCAGAATCTTTCCTGATTTGCATTGATGTTCCACTGAAGAACTCTATCGGTCAAACCTACGTTTGTGATAATAGCGTTACCCTCAGAATCAAATGTAATTGTCCAGGACATGCTGTCATCAACTGTGCCTGCCTTAGCGCTAAGCTTGTTACCATTTGTTGCATAGAGGTACTTGCCATCGGGAGTCTTCATAGCAAATGTGCCTTCCTTAGTACCGGCTTCAAGTGTAATTACATAAGCGCCTGTGGGTGCATCTGTGTAATTAACGTATGTACCGATGTTGTTGGAGTTTACACCGCTAAGCTCAGCCTTAACAGCCTCGTAAACGATAACGATCTTATCGCCTACTGCAACGGAAGTTGCCTTGGTGTAGGAATCGCCGGGAACTACAGGAGTTTCCTCGTGACCTGCGCACTTATCAGCGCAAACGGACTCTTCACAAGCTGCATCTGTGCACTTCTCGCAAGTAGCGCAAACGCTCTCGCACTCGTGTGCAGGAACTACGGGCTCGTCAGGAGTTTCAGCGCCTTCAACCTTTGTGAATACACCCCAGTTATAACCATCGGTGTTAGAGGTAGCGTAAGCGGAGAAGTTAGAATATGTAGATGTATTCTGGCAGCCAAATGCTCTAGCATTGTCAGGATCTGCAACTACATAAGTGCTAAGAGTATCGTTCCAAACGAATACTGTAGCTGCGGAAGCGTCAGCTGTAAAGCTGCAACCTGCAGACTTGTCTTCCATAACAATGTACTGTGCGCCAACGGAAAGAATGTAACCGCCATCAACTGTCTTAACAGTAACAACAGCTGCACCGGACTCGCTGGTAACACCGTTGAATCTGCCGCTGGTAACTGTACCGTCGAAGTAAAGTGTATTGTTTGCATTGTGACCGCTTACGATGTAGTTGCCATCTCTTACTTCAGCCTCGGGCTCATCTGTTGTCTCGTGACCCTCGCACTTTTCAGCGCAAACAGTCTCTGTGCAAGCTGCATCTGTGCACTTCTCGCAAGTAGCGCATACGCTCTCGCACTCGTGTGTGGGAACAACGGGTTCGCTAGAGGTATCAACTGCATAGAACTGGCAGTAGAAGCCCGCGTAGGAAACTGCGCAAGGACCTACGGTTGTGTATGTCTTGTCGTTTCTTGTACCGAACCAGTAATCTGTACCGTCAACGTCTGCGATAAGAGTCTTGCTTGTTGCATCGTATGTGTAAACTGTGGAAGCTGTTGCTTCGTATGCGCCGTTAACGTGTGTGCCGGAAACTACGCAGTTGATGTAGGTCTTAGTTGTACCAACGTAGCAGTAGAGGTAGTAACCGCCCTCAGTAGCCTCGATGTAAACGTGAAGAGATTCATTAATGTTTTCGGTTGTTTCGAGGTAGTAACCGTTCATACCGCCCTTAAGGTAGTATGTCTTGCCAACGTTACCCTGAACCATACCGAATGCATAAGCTGTTCCAACAACGGGATCAACTACGCCATCGGGAGTAACAACCTCGTGACCCTCGCACTTCTCGGTGCAAGCATCCTCTGTGCAAGCTGCATCTGTGCACTTCTGGCAAGTAGCGCATACGCTCTCGCACTCGTGAGCGGGAGCCTCTGTGGAACCTGCAACGCGAACAACAACTGTTGCGTTCTTAAGCTGAACAGTACCGTTGTACTGACCAACTACGGAGAGAACTGTAATGGTATCGCCAACAACGGGAGCGTGGCCTGCAGTTACCATTGCATCATATCTGTTACCGGCCTGGTCGTAAAGACCGTAGATGTAAATCTTGTTGCCAGCCTCATCCTCGATGTAGAGGTTACCGTACTGAGCATTCTTAACTTCGGTAACAACACCTGTTACGAGGTGCTTTTCTTCTGTGTAAGTGTTGTGCTCCTTAGCTGCGCCGATGGTGTTAGCACCCTCGATAGTTGTAGGAGCTGTGAAGGAAAGGATCCAACCGTTCTTAACCTGAGGTGTGCCGCTGTACTGACCAACAACACCGAGAACTACAACGTAGTCACCTGCAACGGGCTTGGACTCAAGAGCGTCATATCTGAGAGCGCCGTCAGCACCGTATGTACCGTAGATGGTAAGGATGTTGCCGTGCTCGTCAGTGATCTTCATGTTACCGTATGTAGTGTTATATACTTCTGTAATAACACCTGCAACGATGTACTTATCTGTTGTGTAAACGTTATGCTCCATAGTGCCTGCCATAGCGATAACATCAGCAATAGCGGTGGGCTCCATAGAAAGCTTGATTGTGAATTCCTTGGTCTTTGTTACGTCGCCGCAAGTAACGGTTGCAGTAACCTTAGCGGTTGCGCCTTCGGTAGGAACTGTAAGAGTGAGCTTGTTGCCATCAACAACTGCGAATTCGCTGTCGGATGTCCAAGAAATAGTAACGTCGCTGTAGTACTTACCTGTGGTAAGGATATCAACAACTGTGCTGGAGGTTACAGTACCCTCAAGCTTAAGATCGCCAAGCTCTGCGTCAACCTTTTCCTCAGCTGTCTTCTCTACGAACTGGAAGTTAGTGAAGCAGTCTGTGGTCATAGGAATGAGGTAAGGATTGCCGGAGTAGAGGATAAGGATACCGGTTACGTCTGCTGTGTAGCCGAAGTGATCAGCGTGTGCCTTATCGATAGCAGCCTTGTCTGCGTTGTCTGCGGAAGCAGTCTTAGCATCAAGTGTTGTGGGGAAATCAGTTACGTAAGTTCTTACGTAGGACTGAATGCCGCCGATCTCGAAGTAGAGATACTGGCTGGAAGCTGTTTCAAGCTCCTGAGAACCGATTGTAACGCCCTTGATTGTAACAGGGAGAGCTACGTACTCGGAGAAATCAGTGTTACCTGCAAGGATGAAATCTGTGATATCAACAGGAGTAACAGGCTTGATGGTCTCATCAACGATAGTGAATGTACCACCATAGATCTCCTGCATACCGGAGTAAGGTGAAACCTCACCGGAAACAGAAACTGTCATACCAACCTTAACGCCTGCTGCAACGGGATCGTAATCATCAGGCATCTGGTAGGAGTAGTAACCGCCCTTGCCGCTTGCGTCTGCAAGGAAGAGGTGGTTTCTGGAGTTACCAACAGACTTACCGTTCATAGCAACAACGATACCCTCAACAAGAACTACGTCGCCCTTAACTGCCTGCATATAAGCATCCCAAGAGAGAACGTTGTACTTAGGAATTTCACGCTCGTAAACAACTGTAGCTGTTTCGCCGTTACCTGCTGTGATAGTAGCGGTAAGTGTGTAGGGAGTGTCCTCGGTAGCCTTCTCGTTAAGGTCTACAAGATAGTTGCCGTTTTCGAGAGCAACGATCTTAACCTGCTCGGAGTTGGAAGCCCAGGTTACTGTATAAGCAACGTTAGCAACTCTGATCTGGCCAACTACCTCGTAGTCTGCGCCTGTAACAGGGTTTACGTCCTTATACATATTCTTGAGGAATGCCTCTGCCTTGTCGATCTGATATTCAACTTCAGGCTGAGGATTGATGATGTCTTCGATCTTATCCTTGATCTGATCGATAACACCCTTAACAGCGTCACAAGATGTGAGAACTGTGAGGCACATAATAAGTGCCAAGAGTAAAGCTAAAAGTTTTTTCATGATGACTCCTTTTTATTTAATTTTTGTTTTCAATTACTGTTCAAAAATTGTTTTATTACTTAGTTACATCATAAGGTAGCTCAGTGAACTGTTACGTCACCGAGAGTTGTAACTCTGATCTGATATTCGCCTTCAAAGGAATCTACAACGCCGAGAACGTCAATGGTCTTGCCATTGAAGTAGTCTGCAGTAATGAGATTGCCTTCGCTGTCCTTAAGAACAGAGGTACGAACGGAAATTGTCACGCCGTTTACCTTACAGGTAAGAGTCATAGCACCCTTCTGGGAGCTATCCTCATTAGTTGTGGTATAAACCTTAGTAACAACGAGGTTCTTCATAGAAACGGTTGTGCCGAGAGCAAGCTCTGCATAATCAAATTCCTTCATAACCTCTTCGCCCTCAACATTTACGATAACGCTTACCTTGCCGTTAACAAAGGTATTTACGTCGGTTTCAACGTAAGAGGGAGAATTTCCTTCGCTGAGGAGCTTGGAGTTGTTGGGATCATCGGGCTTTCTGATGTTATAGATGATACCCGAGATCTGATAGGAGGCGCCTGCCTCGTAGTACTGAACGGAGCCTACTACTCTTACCTCGTTGCCGATGGAGAGCATTTCAAGAGCGAAGCCGTCAAGGTTGAAGCCGAAGTACATGTAGAAGCCATGGTACATACCGGTTTCCTCATCGTAGCTCTCGATGAACGCGCCGTTGTTATACATCTTGGTAATAACGCCTTCAACCGCAACATTGGAGCCTTCGTAAGCAGAAGCATTTGTACGGAGCTCCTTAAGAGTTACGGGGATAGCGTCGCCGCTGAAGAAATCAGGGTCAACGTCATTAGAATTGATGTGAAGAGCAAGCTCCTTAGCCTGCGCGATCGCATTCATACAAACCTCGCCATAGCGGTTGTTTGCAGACTTGTTAGCGATTGCGAGACCTTCCTGGAGAAGCTCAATGTTGAGGTTGCGGTAAGCCGCGCCCTCGGAGGGCTGATACCAGATCCAAAGGAGGAATCTGTCGCCTGTAGAGTCAACGTTCCAGTTAGCATCATCAGATTCGATAACGATGGAAACAGCAGACTCAAGCTTGCTTCTTGTAAACTTAGAAGCAGCCTTACCCCACTTCTCGATCTTACCGGTGGACTCGGGAGTATCAACGCCAAGGTATCTTGCCTTAACGAAGCCCGCAGAGTTTACACTGATAGGAACGTAAAAGTGTGTGGTATCTCCGTCTATGTATGTCTTTACGGACTGAACCTCGCACTTTGCAGAGTCGGAAGCCCAATCAAGGGCAACCGAGCCTGCATAGTCAACGGGGTCTTTTCCGCCGAGACCCAGCATTCCAAGGATCTCATCGCAAGCGGTGAGAGTGGAAGCTGCGATACAGAGAAGGAGAATCATAGCTAATAATTTAGTTAATCTTCTCATAATAACCAATCTTTAGTTTGTGTTATTTTGTGTTGTTTTGTTTCGGTTTTGTAATTTCAAGTTTACAAATTACTGATTGTACTCGCACTCTGCAATTGCAGCGTCAAAGAGTCTTCTGATCTCTGCCATAGGATCTGCAACGTTCTTGTCGATAAGAAGGCAATTCTGAAGAAGGACACCAACCTGGTCACGAGCGTCGGAAGAACCGTTGAATGCGGGAGATACGTAGTAAGCATTAGCCTGCTCAAGACAAACCTTAGCGGAAAGAGCTGCAACGTACTCGCCGCCGTTAGCCTTGGAAAGGAAGTTAGCGTAAACGGGATCTGTGTTTACAGACTTGATTACAGGAACGTAACCGGAAACTCTGGAGAAGTCAGCCTGGAACTGAACGGAAGTAACAAGATACTTAACGAAGAGCCAGGAAGCTCTCATCTCAGCCTCGGAAGCCTCGAAGATACATACGGAGGGACCCTGAGAGATAACCTTGGGGTTAGCGGGGTTAACCTGAGGAATGGGAGCGATACCAACCTCGAAGGGGTAAGAACCGTCGTCATTCTTTGTAGGTCTCTGGTGAGTTGCACCTGCGGAGGAACCGATGGACATATAGGATCTTGTTGTTTCCTTAGATGTGAAGAGAGAGGATGTGTAAGAACCAAGGATCTCCTGAGTTGTTACATAACCCTTAAGGTACCACTCTCTGAAGTCTGCGCAGAACTCGTGGTTCTCGGCAACGTCGAAGAGGAAGTGATCGCCTGTAGCGGATGTGTAGGGAGTGCCAAGCTGCTCAGTCATTGTGATGAACCAGTTAGCCTCGGAGTCATAGCCGAGAGGAATGGAGTTAGGATCGATTTCCTTGATCTTTGCGCAAACTGCCTCAAGCTCTTCCCAAGTGGTGGGAACGCTGATGTTGTGCTCATCAAAGAATGTCTTGTTGTAGTAAAGAACCTCAGTAGACTTAGAGAAGGGCATTGTGTACATAAGACCGTCGCCGAACTGTCTACCTTCATCATAGTAAGCGGGAATGAAGTCGTTGATCTGCTCCTGTGTGAGACCGAGAGTCTCGGTTGTGCCGTCTGCTCTTGTAACTGTCTCTGTGCTTGCAATGTAACCGTCGAGAGTCTTAACTGCAAGAGCAAGGTTGTAAAGAGCTACATGGTCGGGATAGCAGTAAGCGATGTTAGGCTGGTTACCAACTGTAAGCTCAGTCTTGATCTGATCGCGAACGTCATCATAGCTACCTACCTGAGAATGCTCGATAGTGATATCGGGATAGAGCTTGTTGAACTCTACGATGTACTGATCGAGAATTGTTCTGAGATTTTCGCCCATGGTGTGGTAGAAGGTAATTGTTACCTTGCCATCGTCGGGTTCGCCACCGATAATGCCGCCTATAAGGCCTGCGATGTCACAGCCGGTGAGCGCAACAACGTTGAACATCATAACGATGAGGAGTAAAAGGGATACGAGAACCTTTTTCATTGTGTTTTTCATCCTTCCAAAAATAAATTTTTTATTGTTAAAGATTTGTAACAAATCGATTAACCCTTGATACCGCTTCTGGATACGCCCTTCATGATGTACTTTCTGAAGAACAGGAATACAAGGAAGAGGGGTATTGAAACGAGTGCAACCGCTGCCATCTGTACGGGGTAGTCGGTTTCCATTGTGTTTGCATTCGTGAACGCATTTCTAAGACCGTTGGTGATCATGTGCATCTTCGGATTGTTGGCAACGAGACGAGGCCATACGTAAGAGTTCCAAGCGCCCATCATCTTAAGGATGGTGATAGAAATAAGTGTGGGGAATGCCAGAGGGATCATTACCTTCCAGAGGTACTTAAGGTCGGTTGTACCGTCAACCTTTGCCGCAAGGTAAAGCTCGTTGGGGATCTGGAGGAAGTTCTGCTTTAATAAATAAATGTAGAACACACTTACGAGGAAGGGAACGATAAGAACCGTGTAAGTGTTCTGCCACTGACCCATCTGAACAAGGAGCGGAATACCAAGCTCCTTACCGAGAGTTGCAAGACCTAAGAAGTCGTTGATCGTCTGATAGTTTGTAATCGTGAAAAGCTCGCCGGGGATCATCATTGTTGCAAGAAGAATAGCGAAGAATGTATCTCTGCCCTTGAACTCAAGTCTTGCAAATGCGAAGGCGGAAAGAACTGTAATCACGAGAGAAAGAATTGTGGATACTACACCAACGTAAAGAGTGTTCTTGAAGAGCTGCCAAAGGTTAGCAGTATTAAACGCCTTGATGTAGTTGTCCCAATGAATAACCTGAGGGAAGAGGGTGGGAATAGCCAGCTTATACTCTTCGAGGGACTTCAGGGATGAGATGATCATCCAATAGAAGGGGAAGAGGACGATAACTGCCATAAGACCGAGGAAGATATAAACCATGATCTGGGATATAATCTTCATCACTCTCTGTCTTTTCTTTACACGGTCCATATCACGCTCGACCATAGTAACTATTTTAGAGGATTTTGCTTTAGTATTTGCCATTTTCATCTACCTCCTTAATAGTAAGTTGTTCTCTTGCTTATAGCAAGATTGATCCTTGTAATAACTAAGATAATTCCGAAGAGGATGAGCGCCGCAGCGGATGCACGACCCTGGTGGTTACCGAGAGAGTCGTAAATGAATCCTACCATTGTGTTAAGCGCACCCTTGTTGCCGGGAGGGCCCATACCGTCGCCGAAGATACCTACGATGCTGGAATACTCCTTGAATCCGCCGATGAAGCCTGTAATTGTTACGTAGGTGATCATAGGAGAAAGGAGCGGAACGGTAATTCTGGTGAATACTCTGAGTCTGGGAGTGCTGTCGATCTTTGCAGCCTCATAATACTGCTTGTTTACGCTCTGAAGACCGCCAAGAAGGATAAGGATCTTGAAGGGGAGCGCGTTCCAAACGATGTAAACCACCATAACCGTGATATTTGCCCAATACTCGGAACCCGCATTGATCCAGTTGATAGGCTCAACGCCGAATACGCCGAGAACGTTGTTGATAATACCTGCTGTCTGAATGATCTGGTTTTCAGTACCATAGAAGCTTCCTACGATATTGAACATCGCCGCGAATACCATACCGATAGCGATGGAGTTAGTAACGTAAGGAAGGAAGAAGATGGTCTGAAGGAATCTGTTCAAGAACTTGATAGAGTTCAAGGATACCGAAATTACCAATGCAAGAAGGGTAGAGATCGGAACTGTAAGGATACAAAGAAGGATAGTATTCTGCAAACAAGTACGGAAATTGTCATATTCAATTACCTTAGCAAAATTTCCAAGACCTATCTCAAAGGTAGCGCCGCCGAGAGCAGCCATCGTGCTGTAACCCTCAAGGAAAGCCATACGAACAGTGTTAACGATAGGCCAACCTGTGAAGATAAGAAGGAGCACGATTGCAGGAGACAGGTATAACCAGCCCTTCCATCTGTCAAATTTTTTCAAACTCATAGCTGTACCTCTCTAAATTAAATTCTCAATTCGGTCTGTGCGTCGAAGAGGAATACCTTGTGAGGCTTGAGAGAGAATCTTACCTGCTCTGCGCTTGCGTTGATCTTGTAGTCAGCATCAACGATGGCACGAACAACCGCAGAGGTCTGAGCTGCGTGCTCGCATACGATAGAAACGTCACGTCCCATTACCTCAACGTTAGAAAGCTTGCAGGTGAGGGGGCCGTTAGCATCGGGAATGAAGCCCTCGGGACGGATACCAACGATAACCTTTCTGTCGGATGCGCCCTGTACGTTAAGAACTGCGTCCTTACCGATGTAGAGCTTGCCGCCCTTGATCTCGCCGTCAAATACGTTGATGGGAGGAGTTCCAAGGAACTTAGCAACAAAGAGGTTCTTGGGGTTGTCATAGATCTCCTGAGGTGCGCCTGTCTGCTGAACAACGCCGTCTCTCATAACTACGATCATATCGGAAATGGACATTGCCTCTTCCTGGTCGTGAGTTACGAAGATTGTTGTGATACCTGTTTCCTTCTGAATTCTTCTGATCTCTTCACGAGTCTGAAGACGAAGGCGGGCGTCAAGGTTGGAAAGAGGCTCGTCAAGAAGAAGAACTCTGGGCATCTTCACGAGCGCGCGGGCGATAGCAACTCTCTGCTGCTGACCACCGGAAAGCTCGCTGGGCTTTCTCTCCATAAGTCCATCGATCTGTACAAGCTTTGCAGCCTCGTATGCACGCTCGAGCATATCCTTCTTGGACATTTTGTCCTCGCCGGAAAGATTCTGGAGCGGGAAGAGGATGTTCTGCTTAACAGTCATGTGAGGATAGAGAGCATAGTTCTGGAACACAAGGCCTACGCCGCGGTTCTCAGGGGAAAGCTCTGTAACGTCTTCCTCACCAAAGAAGATTTTGCCCGATGAGGGCTGCTGAAGACCACTGATCATGTAGAGAGTGGTACTTTTTCCACAGCCTGAAGGACCGAGAAGGCCTACAAGCTTGCCGTCAGGAATAGTGAAAGTAAAGTTGTTAACAGCAACAACCTCTTCACCCTTCTTCTTAGAACGGCTGGGGAAAATTTTGGTTAGCTTTTGTAATTCGACTTTCATATAACCTCCGTGAAAGTTTATTTATTTGTTTTAAGTTACTACTTAAAAAATAATCGAATGGGGGCTTTTTTCAAAGCGGTTTTCCGGAATACTATTCCTCTGTATTTTCTTCGGCCGTATCCTCAGCCTCGGGGGTCTCGGTTTCTTCTGTTTCTTCTATATCTTCTGCGATTTCCGATTCTGCTTCTTCCGAAGGCTCTTCGGTCTCTTCCCCGTCAGCCTCTTCCGTAGCTTCTTCTTCGGTCATCTCTTCCGCTGTCTCATCGGCCATCTCTTCTACGGCTTTCTCAGCCTCTGCCTCGGGAGCTTCCTCGGGCGCGGTATCCTCGTCCTCTACCT
This sequence comes from Eubacteriales bacterium, assembly GCA_045636465.1. GTDB lineage: Bacteria > Bacillota > Clostridia > Oscillospirales > CAG-272 > UBA1740. The sequence continues at coordinate 2,774 of JAZTXP010000045.1, read as the reverse complement.
GAGGTACTGCAGATGCGGTGTTTACGTAGGTTTCGTCACCTATGCTGATGGTGCTGAGAGTAAGAGCCGGGAGACTGTCACTCTCGTCGTCCTCCTTGTAAATCTTAGAGGAGGTTTCGTCATCGATCTCAACTGCCTTGTCGGAGGAGAAATATACGCTGGATGCCGATTCTCCGCCGTAGCCGATCCTGCCGGCATTCTCTGCTGCAAGCTTCTTCTTATGCTCGATAAGCTCCTCCTCGGTCTCGAAGATAAGCTGGCTCTGAAGATCGATACAAACCGTTACTGCAACTACGTCGTGGATAAGAGAATTTGTACCCGACTTTACGTAAACAAATACCTCAAGGACAACAATAGCGAGAAGAACTATAATACCTACGATACCAAGCACCTCGGTAATGACCATTCCGATAACCAGGATGGGGATCATAGTTTCGAGGGTGAACTTACCCAAGATTGATCTTACAAATACCTGCATGGGAGTTATCTTTACTCCGTCGGCTCTCATAAGAGCTACGCCGAAGGTCTTCTTACCAATGGTCTGTCCGTTACCTAATAAAAGAGGAATCGCAAACTCGAGCGCCAAATAGGCAACAAGAGTGCTGACCGTTACGTTAAACAAAACAAGGATAATTATACTATGGTATAACTCCAAAGCCTCCTCGTCCTCATTGAGGGCGGCATTAGCTTCTTCAACGCGGGCGTTATAAGCGTCCTGCTCTTCCTTTGTCATCTGGTCAAACTGCTCTTGCGTCAGCTCGGTATCGATTCCGTACCTTTCAGAATATTCATCATAAATTGCTTCAAGCTCTTTCACTTTAGCATCGTAGCCCACAATAGGGTTGACAATACAGCCCACACCAACGACTACAATAAAGAAAATTATCAAGTCGAAGAGGAAGGCGGATATTCTCTTGCTTAGAGTGGCTTTCTGAAGATCCAACATTTTCGTTCTCCTGTTAAAATTTATTGAGAAATTTGCGTGCCGGATAAAAAGTGCTAAACATAAGTGCCTTTAGCGTGCATAAAAATTTCTACATATATAATGTAACACATTTGTCGAAAAAAATCAAGATAATTTTTTAATATTTTTATGGATTCTATAGTTTTTTTATAATTGACACTAAAAAGTGAGAAAAAATAAGCCATATTTGCGCAAAATGACCAATTTTCACAGCTTTGCCGAAACAAAAATCCACAAGCCCGCCGCCGTTTTCTTGATTTTTATGATATTTTAACTCTCTGCAAAGAAAAAATTCACCTTTGCGTCAGCGAAAAGCTTCATTACCCCTAACCTCACTTTCGCGTCAGCGAAAATATCACGTTGGACAAAGCAAAAACATCACTTTAAGCGAAGCAAGAGCATCACTTTGAGCGAAGCGAGACAAATCGCTTTGTGGAAGATGAAAAACTTCCCTGCTCTCCGGCTTAACCTTTCCAGAGCCTCACCACTAAAAAGCTCTGCAAATCTCACCACATTTTTTCAAGAAAACACAATTAGTCAAAAGCCGAAAACGCAGCTCAAAAACAAAAAAAGCACAGCCCAAAAGCCTCGTTTCTGCAGAATCAAAAGGCATTTTTGATACACATTTTTTCAACATCATTTTTCTTTGTTTTTTCACTTTTTTGACAAAATACCGTAATTTTGACAACTATAATTTGCATTCTATGGCACATTAATCCATTTTCGATTATAATTCAAAAATCAACAAAAAACAGCATTTACAAAAAAAACGACTCCCGAGGCGTAAACCTCGGGAGCCTGAGTTATATTAATTTCATAGCTTGAATCTGAAGATATTTCGGTGAAAATCGAGCCGATAACGCCGAAGCGAAAGCTTAGGGAAAACAGCGCTTATCACCAAAATTTACAGAGCAGAAATTAGTCTTCGGGATTGTAGAACTCAACAAACTTCTTAAGTCTCTCGTACTTAACCTTTGCAGTAGCCTCTGCCTTTGCGAAGAGCTCTTCTGCTCTTGCAGGGAAGGACTGAGCAAGACGAGTGTAACGAGCCTCGTTATTGATGAATTCCTGATAGCTTGCGCTGGGCTCCTTAGAGTCAAGGGAGAAGGGATTCTTGCCCTCTGCCTTAAGAGCAGGGTTGAATCTGAACATCTGCCAGTAGCCTGCCTCAACAGCCTTCTTCATCTCAGCCTGGCAGTTAGCCATACCGCCCTTGATGGAGTGCATCTCACAGGGAGCGTAACCGATGATAAGGGAAGGACCGTGGTAAGCCTCAGCCTCTGCGATTGCCTTAAGGGTCTGGTTCATATCAGCGCCCATAGCAACCTGAGCTACGTAAACGTAGCCGTAGGACATAGCGATCTCTGCAAGATTCTTCTTGCCGATTGCCTTACCTGCTGCTGCGAACTGAGCAACCTGACCGATGTTGGAAGCCTTGGAAGCCTGTCCACCGGTGTTGGAGTAAACCTCGGTATCGAATACCATGATGTTTACGTCTTCGCCGGAAGCGAGAACGTGGTCGAGACCGCCGAAGCCGATGTCGTATGCCCAACCGTCACCACCGAAGATCCAAACAGCCTTCTTGGAGAGGTACTGCTTTTCAGCAAGGATAGCCTTGGACTCCTCACAACCCTTCTCTGCCCACTTTTCAAGGAGAGCAACAAGAGCCTTGGTTGCGGGCTCGTTAGCCTTACCGTCGTTTACGGTGTTGAGGTAGTTGTCGATGATAGCACGGCACTCATCGCAGGGAGCGTTGAGCTTCTTAACCATCTCGATAAGCTTGTTGCGAATAGCCTTCTGACCGATATGC